>NZ_LGHK01000256.1 GCF_001908235.1 Bradyrhizobium sp. NAS96.2 | reverse complement strand
CAAGCTCTTCTCGCCCGAAGAATGTCTGAGCTACCTAGCAAATGCAGGATATGGACGAACCTAACTTCATCACGCTTTAGCAAATGCAGGATATGGACGAACCTAACTTCATCACGCTTTAGCGGCGATCAGTGCAGCCCCACCTGCCCGGCTTCCCAGCCCAGCATCGCCTGCTTGCGGGTGATGCCCCAGTGGTAGCCGGTCAGCGCGCCGCTCTTGCCGAGGGCGCGATGGCAGGGCACCACGAACGACACCGGGTTGCGGCCGACCGCGGCGCCGACCGCGCGCGAGGCCTTCGGGCTGTTGATGTTGCAGGCAATATCGGAATAGCTCACCGCGCGCCCCATCGGGATCTTGAGCAGCGTTTCCCACACCCGCACCTCGAAGTCGGTACCGATCAAAACGACGCGCAGCGGCTGGTCCGCCCGCCACAACCTTGTATCGAACACGCGTTGCGCCAAGGCGGTGGTGCCGTCGGTGTCCTCGACATAGGTCGCGTTCGGCCAGCGCCGTCTCATGTCCGCGAATGCGGTCTGCTCGTCGCCGGGATCGGCGAAGGCAAGCCCCGCGAGCCCCCGGTCCGTTGCGATCACGATCGCGGTGCCGAACGGCGACGGATGGAAGCCGTAGCGCAGCGTCATGCCGCCGCCGCCGGTCTTCCATTCGCCGGGAGACATCGCCTCATGCGTGACGAACAGATCGTGCAGCCGTCCCGGGCCCGAGAGGCCGGAGTCGAGCGCGGCGTCGAGCACGCTGGCGGAATCGCGCAACAGGTTCTTGGCGTGGTCCAGCGTCAGCGCCTGCATGAAGGCCTTCGGCGTCAGCCCGGCCCAGCGGCGAAATAGATGGTGCAGTTCATCCGGTGTGACGGCGGCGGCATCGGCCATCGCTTCGATGGTCGGCTGCGCGCGCCAATGCTCCGAGATGAACGCGATGGCGCGCCGGACCGAATCGTAGTCGCGCAGCGCGGCGTTCTGGAGGCCCGGCTTGGCCAGGCGCTGATCATGTATGGCGAGTGTCATCATGGTGTCTGATTTAGGAGCCATGGCGCATCCAAACCACCCGATTTCCGACAAGCATGATCCGGAAAAGTGGGGACCGGTTTTCCGGCAAGATCATGCTCAAATGAAACGCGCTTAGGTGATGGGGTTGTAAGTGGGGCCGCGCTTGGCAGTGTTCAACGCGGCAGTCAAGGCTTTGGAAAAGCTAGCCTTTTCGTCCGGGCTCAGGAAGCTTCCGACGCTGACCCGGCGGCCCCGGGACACCAGGTAAAGCCGCTCGATGCCGAACTCCTCATGCGAGATCTGCTCGAACCGCACCCACAGCGGATTGAGCACCCATTCGACGACATGGCCGCGGTGGCTGATCCGGCGCACCCGCAGTTCCGACGGCGTGACGGTGATCTCCTCGCTCGCCCTGGCGGTGCGGAAATTGACCTTGAAAGCCCAGTAGATCACCAGCGCGTCGAGCCCGAAGAAGCCGAAGATCGGCCAGGCGCCCAGCCACCAGAACACCGCGCCGGCGATGAAGCTGACCACGGTGACGAACGACATCAGCACGATGAAGCCGGTGCGATTCAGCGAGCGATGTGGCGTCAGCAGCGCCGAGAACAGTTTTGGCTCGGCCTCGCTGCCGGTCGCCTCGGCGTCTCTCGTGGGATCAAAGTCGTTGCCTGCGGTCATGGCGTATCAGTATATCCCGTTCATGGCCAAAATCATCCGCACTCAACGCGCCAGCACGCCAAGCGTTCGGTCGGCGCCGAAGAAGAAAGCCGCGAAAGCGGCAAAGCCGCTGCCCAAAGGCGCGGCAAAGAAGGCGCCCGCAAAGGCCGCCAAGAAAACCGCAAAGCAGGCTGCGAAGCCGAAGCCGTGGACGGCGGAGGAGGTCTACGAGGTCTTCGACCGGTTCCGCAAAGCCAATCCCGAGCCGAAGGGCGAGCTCGAGCATCTCAACCCGTACACGCTGCTGGTTGCGGTGGTGCTGTCGGCGCAGGCAACCGACGCCGGCGTCAACAAGGCGACACGGCCGCTGTTTGAGGTCGCCGACACGCCGGAGAAGATGGTTGAGCTCGGCGAAGACAAAGTGCGCGACTACATCAAGACGATCGGGCTCTATCGCAACAAGGCCAGGAATGTCATCGCGCTCTCGGAGAAGCTGATCGCCGAATTCGGCAGCCAGGTGCCGCGCACCCGCACTGAGATCGAATCGCTGCCCGGCGCCGGCCGCAAGACCGCGAATGTCGTGCTCAACATGGCGTTCGGCGAACACACGATGGCCGTCGACACCCATGTGTTTCGCGTCGGCAATCGCACCGGCCTCGCGCCCGGCAAGACGCCGCTCGAGGTCGAGCTCGGATTGGAGAAGGTGATCCCGACCGAGTTCATGCTGCACGCCCACCACTGGCTGATCCTGCACGGCCGCTACACCTGCCTCGCCCGCGGCCCGCGTTGCGAAGTATGTCTGATCAATGACCTCTGCCGCTGGCCGGAAAAGACCGTCTGAGCCATGGTCGTCGTGGTGTGGTAATAGGCTCGTCCAGCGTTCCGGTGCGTAATCGAGGAGTGTAGCGTGACAGAGCAGGTTCAAGACGGTTCCTCACGCGTCACCCAGCCGGCTCTTGCTCCTGCGACAGCGCCGGTCGCACCGAAATCTGCGACCAAGGGTTTCTGGCGCCGTTTCGCGATCCCGCTGTTTGCGGTGCTCGTTGCACTCGCCTTCGTCGTTGTGGCGACCTCGCGCTGGAATGCGTGGATCGGCAGCGCCACGATCCAGACCACCGATGATGCCTATGTACGGGCCGAGCTCACCCAGCTCAGTAGCCGCGTCTCAGGCGAAGTGCTCACGGTCGCCGTCTCCGATTTCCAGCGCGTCAAGGCCGGTGATCTCCTGGTGCAGATCGATCCTGCCGATTACCAGGCGCAGGTTGCGCAGGCCGAGGCGGGTGTGGTCGGTGCGCAGGCTGCGCTCGACAACCTCAACAACCAGGTCGAGCTGCAATATGCGACCATCGCGCAGGCCGAGGCCTCGCGGCTGTCCGCGGAGGCGCAGGAGACTTTGGCGCGGCAGGAGGAAGAGCGTCAGCACTCGTTGTCGCAAACCGATGCCGGCACGTTGCAGCGCCTCGAACAGGCCACTGCGGCTTACGCCAAGTCGCAGGCCGACGTGCAGGCCAGCCGCGCGGTGATCGCGGCGCAGCGCCATCAGCTCGAGGTCCTGCAGGGCACCAAGAAGCAGCGCGCCGCCGATCTCGACGGCGCCAAGGCGCTGCTGGCATCGGCCAAGCTCAAGCTCGGCTACACCAGGATCGCCGCGCCGTTCGACGGCGTCACCGGCGAGCGCCAGGTGCAGCCGGGCGACTACGTCAACATCGGCACTAATCTTGTCAATGTCGTGCCGCTGCCGAACGTCTACGTGATCGCCAACTACAAGGAAACCCAGCTGACCAACGTCAGACCGGGGCAGCCGGTCGAGGTCACCGTCGACACATTCTCCGGCGCGAGGCTACGCGGCGTCGTCGAGCGCATCGCGCCGGCGAGCGGATCGCAATTCGCGCTGCTACCGCCCGACAACGCCACCGGCAACTTCACCAAGGTGGTGCAGCGCATTCCGGTGCGGATCCAGTTCGACAAGGGCCAGCCACTGCTCGAGCGCCTGCTGCCGGGCATGTCGGTGGTGACGCGGATCAATACCGGCGAGGCGGCCGCCAATGGCGGAAAGTGACGACCGACACAGCGGTCCGGTCTCCCGCGGCGACGTCGCGCGCTATCCATTTTTCGCGGTCGTCGCCGTGCTGCTCGGGGCGTTCCTGGCGAATTTCGACAGCCGCCTGACCACGGTCGGGCTGCCCGACCTGCGCGGCGCGTTCTCGCTCACCTTCGACGAGGGCGCGTGGCTCTCGACCGCAGCGATCGGCTCGCAGATCTTCGTCGCGCCCGCGGTGGCCTGGCTCGCCACCGCGTTCGGCCTGCGGCGCGTGCTCGGAATTCCGAGCCTGGTCTATGCCGTGGTCTCGCTGATCATCCCGTTCGTGCACGACTACACGGCGCTGATTGCGCTCAGCATCGCGCATGGCATGCTGCTCGGCACCTTCGTGCCGGCGACGCTGATGATCATCCTGCGCAATTTGCCGATCCGATGGTGGGTGCCGGCGATCGCGATGTATTCGATCCGCGTCGGCTTCGCGCTGGACTCGTCGAGCTCGCTGGTCGGCTTCTATGTCGAGCACCTCGGCTGGCAGTGGCTGTATTGGCAGGGCGTGGTGATCGCGCCGCTGATGGGCCTGATGGTGTATCTCGGCACGCCGAACGAGCCGGTCAATCGCGACCTGCTGCACCATGCCGATTGGGGCGGCATGCTGCTGCTCGGCGCCGGCGTGGCGATGGCCTATGCCGGGCTCGACCAGGGCAACCGGCTGGACTGGCTGTCGTCAGGCACCGTGATGGCGCTGCTGATCGGGGGTGGCGCGTTGATCATCGCCTTCATGATCAACGAAATGGTCGCGCGCCGGCCCTGGGCGCATTTCAACGTGCTGTTCTCGCGCAATATCGGGCTCTCGCTGATCGTCATTCTGCTTTACACGCTGACCAGCCTGTCGAACTCGTCGCTGGTGCCGAATTTCCTCGGCACTGTCGGTGCGCTGCGGCCGGAGCAGTCGGGCGTGCTGCTGTTCACCTACGGCGCGCTGCCGATGTTCGTGCTGGTGCCGATCTCGATCCTGCTGCTCCGCCACCTCGATCCGCGCATCGTCGTGGTGCTCGGATTCTCGGCCTTCGCGGCCGCCAATCTCTGGGGCACGCAGCTGAGCCATGTCTGGGCGCGGGAAGATTTCGTCGGCATCGTCCTGCTCACGTCGGTCGGGCAGGCGTTCACGCTGCTGCCGATCATCATCATGGCGCTGTCCAATTCCGATCCGTCGCGGGCGACGGCGTTCGCGGCCTATATCCAGATCATGCGGCTCGGCGGCGCCGAGATCGGCGTGGCCCTGATGGGGACCTGGCTGCGCGTTCGCGAGCAGATCCATTCGAACTATCTCGGACAGCACGTCCAG
Source organism: Bradyrhizobium sp. NAS96.2 (assembly GCF_001908235.1). Classification (GTDB taxonomy): domain Bacteria; phylum Pseudomonadota; class Alphaproteobacteria; order Rhizobiales; family Xanthobacteraceae; genus Bradyrhizobium. The sequence goes on along the minus strand of NZ_LGHK01000256.1, from coordinate 7,091 downwards.
AACGGCGACGTCGACGTCGTGAACCTGCTGAAGCGGTTAGCCGGTGAATTTTCCGGCCACGGCGTCGGGGCGGCGATGGGGCGGGCCGTCGGCACGCTGGCGGCGCTGGTGCAGCGCGAGGCCAACACGCTCGCCTACATCGACGGCTTCTGGCTGTGCTTCTGGCTCGCGATCGCGGCGCTATTCCTCGTAGCCCTGATCACGCGCGCGCCCCAGGGTCCGCTGTCGCCGGTGCCGCTTGTCTTCGTGAAGAAGATGCTGCGCGGGTCGGGCACCGCCGCTTCCTGATTTGCGAAAGGCGCGCCGGGGACACCGCGGACGGGCCGCCGCCTGGGTCAATTAATAGTGACTGCTGCGATCCAGCTATCTCGTGGGCGACTGAAATATTTTGCGCATCGCGTGGTTCCACAACCGGGGGAACTGGAGCCACGATGATCGAGACCACGCAAACGGCCGCGCTTGTTTCCATGGCGACAGCGGTTCCACCGCATCTATTCCATCAGGGACAAATCCTGCAGGCCGCGCGCAATCTTCTCGCCGACCGCTATCCCGAATTCGAGACGCTCTCCAGCCTGTTCGCCAACACCGGCATCCAGCATCGCTATGGCGTGAAGCCGATCGAATGGTATCTCGAACGGCGCGGTTGGCCGGAGCGGACGCAGGCGTTCCTGGAAGGCGCCGAGGCATTGTTCGTCGATGCCGCCGGCAAGGCGATTGCGCGCGCCGACCTGACCGGCAGCGACATCGATACCGTGGTCACGGTGTGCTCGACCGGCATCGCCACGCCGACGCTGGAGGCGCGCGTTGCCGGCAAGCTCGGCCTGCGGCCGGATGTGTCGCGTGTGCCGGTGTTTGGCCTCGGCTGCGCCGGCGGGGTGTCGGGCCTCTCGATCGCGGCGCGGCTGGCGCAAGCGCGGCCCGGCGCGAACGTGCTGCTGGTCGCGCTCGAGCTCTGCACGCTCGCGGTCCGCCACGATGAGCTGACCAAGGCGAATATCGTTGCGGCCAGCCTGTTCGGCGATGGCGCCGCGGCGATCGTGCTGCGCGCCGGCGACGGCGGTGCGACACGGATCGAGGCGGCGGGCGAAAAGCTGTGGCCGGATACGCTCGGCATCATGGGCTGGACGGTCGATCCGGAAGGATTCGGCGTCGTCTTTCAGCGCACCATTCCGGACTTCGTCCGCGACCATGTCGGACCGGCCGTGAGCGAAATCCTGGCCCGGATGGAGTTGACGGCCGACGACATCGACCGCTTCCTCTGCCATCCCGGCGGTGCCAAGGTCATCGCCGCGCTGGAGCGGGCGCTCGCGCTCGATCAGGGCACGCTCGATCACGAGCGCGACGTCATCGCGGCGTGCGGCAACATGTCGGCCCCGACGGTGCTGTTTGTTCTCGAACGCGCTCGCGCCAAGGGATTGCCGCCGCGCGCGCTGCTCACCGCGCTCGGGCCGGGCTTCACGCTGAGCTGCGTTGCGCTGAGGCACGCGGCGTGAGCTTCGCTTCGGTCATCCTTGCACTGGTCACGCTGCAGCGCCTCGGCGAGCTCGCGCTGTCCCGTCGCAACACGGAGCGGCTGCTGGCGCAAGGCGCGATCGAGGTCGGCGCCGGTCATTACCCGCTCATCGTGCTGCTTCACGCCGGCTGGCTGACCGCGCTGTGGATCTGGGGCCACAACCAGGATGTCAACCTGGCTGCATTAGCGGCTTTCGTGGCGCTGCAAGGCTTGCGGCTGTGGATCCTCGCCGCACTCGGACCGCGATGGACCACGCGGATCGTCGTGTTGCCGGGTGCACCGCTGATCGCATCCGGGCCGTACCGGTACTTTCCGCATCCAAACTATGCCGTCGTCGTCGCTGAAATCGCGCTGCTTCCGCTCGTACTGCACATGCCCGTGTTGGCGTTGATCTTCACCGTGCTCAATTGTGCGGTGCTCGCCGTCCGAATTCGCGCCGAGGGCCGTGCGCTGTCGGTTTCCGACTGGCCACGCATCAGCACACCATGAGCGAGCGGGCAGATCATCTAGCCGACAGCCCATCCGTTGCGACCTGGGCAGGCTTCCTGCTGATGTGCCTCGGCATGTTCATGGCAATCCTCGACATCCAGGTCGTTGCGACCTCGCTGCCGACGATCCAGCGCGCGCTTGCGATCTCGCCTTCGGCGATGAGCTGGATCCAGACCGCCTATCTGATCGCTGAGGTGATCGCGATCCCGCTGACCGGACTGTTCACCCATGCGCTATCACTGCGATGGTTGTTTGTCATCGCCGTCAGCCTGTTCACCGTCGCGTCCGTCGGCTGCGCCTTCAGCGGCGGCTTTGCCGTGCTGCTGACGTTCCGCGTGCTGCAGGGATTTTCCGGCGGCGTTCTGATCCCGGCGGTATTCTCCGCTGTGTTCACGCTATTTCCGGCGCGCCTGCATCCGGTAGCTACCACGATCGGCGGGGCCGTCGCCGTGCTCGCACCGACCGTTGGACCTGTTGTCGGCGGCTGGATCACGCAAACCTGGTCGTGGCCGTGGCTGTTCCTGATCAATCTGATTCCGGGAACGATTGCGGCCCTGGTCACGCCGTTGCTGCTTCCGAAAGAGGGGATGCACCTTCGCGCGTTCTCCAGGCTGGACAAATCGTCGCTGATCCTGCTCGCAGCGGTCCTCGCAAGCTTCATGATCGGACTGAAGGAAGCGCCGCAGCGCGGTTGGGCTTCGATGCTCTGCCTCAGCCTGCTGATCGGAAGCATTGCCGGGATGGCGCTGCTGATCCGGCGCACGCTTCGCGCGGCGGATCCGATCGCGCAATTGACCTTGTTCCGGCGGCGTTCGTTCGCGATCGGTTGCGCCCTGAGCTTTTGCCTCGGCATCGGCCTCTACGGATCGACTTATCTGATGCCGGTCTTCCTCGGCTTCGTCCGCCGCCATGACGCCTTCGAGATCGGCACCATCATGCTGGTCACGGGAGCCGCGCAGCTCGTCGCCGCGCCGCTGGCGGCCATCCTCGAAAGTCGCGTCGGCGCGCTGGCGTTGACCGGCACGGGCTTCGCCTTGTTCGCGCTCGGTCTTGGATTGAGCGCCTTCCAGCCACGTACGGCTGATTTCGGCGAGATGCTCTGGCCGCAGGCCGTGCGCGGCGTTGCCACCATGTTTTGCCTGCTGCCGCCGACGCGGTTTGCGCTGGGCAGCCTGCCGGAGGCGGAGGTTGCCGACGCCAGCGGACTGTTCAACCTGATGCGAAATCTGGGCGGCGCGATCGGGATCGCCCTGATCGACACCATCCTCTACGGGCGCAGCCCGATCTATGGCGAGGATTTTCGTGCACGCCTGCTGGCAGGCGATGTCAACGCGGCGCAGGCGATCGGGCTCGATCCGATGTTACTAATCAACCGTCCGCCGGGGCCGCCGGACGATGCCACGGTGGCGTTTGTCCGCCCGCTGGTCGAGCGGGCGTCGCTCGCACTCAGCGTCAACGAAGCCTGGGCGATGCTCACCTGTGTGGCGATCGCAGGATTGCTGCTGGTGCCGTTCGCACGCGACCGGACGCCGGCATCGCTCCAGGTGCCGCGGGAATGCGAGCTAGAGCATGATCCGGAAAAGTGGACACCGGTTTTCCGAAAAGATCATGCTCAAAAAAGACATCTAGATTGAGGAAACGTTGCTTCGCCGCGCCGGCTCGATCAGCTCGCGGCGCGGACCCGACAGCCGCTTGTACATGTGGACCATGAAGGCCATGCCGAACAACGGCGTCGCCAGATTGACGATCGGGATCGAGACGAAGGCCGCGATGAACAGGCCGGCGGTGAACACCGTCGCCGCGTTCTCCTTGCGCATCGCCTTGGCATCATCAGGCGAGCGGAAGCGCATTGCCGCGAGCTCGAAATATTCGCGGCCGAGCAGCCAGGCGGTCGCGATGAAGAAGATGATGAAGCCCGCGCCCGCGAACAGCACGAACGGCAGTGCGACCAGATAGACCAGCACGGTGAGGAGCGCGGTCTTGACGCCCTCGATCGTCGCCAGCGTGACCGGCAGTGCCACGCCGGGATGGTCGGCCGGATAGTGCTCGCGCTCGACATGGTCGGCGACGTCGTCGACGAACAGGCTCGCCACCAGCGAGGTGATCGCGGGCATCAGGAAGATGCCGCCGAGCACGACGCCAAGGCCCGCCGAGATCGAGATGATCCAGGACAGCACGTGCAGCGTGGAATGGAAGTTGGGACCGAGCATGCCTTCGGCCCAGACCTCGCCGGTGTCGGCAAACCAGCTCAGCAGCCGCTGCAACCCGATCGCCAGCACGGTGATCAAGACCAGCGCAAGCCCGATCGAGCGCCACAGGATCGTGCGCATCGGCGGCGACAGGATTTGCGAAAGCGCCTTGATGGCGGCATCGAACATGACCGGATTACCTCTGCAAATGACCCGCGAGAGGTAGCCACCCAATACGGCTTCGGCAAGTGCCGCTTGTGTCGCGGTTGGAAACCGCGCCGAAAAGTTCTAGGCGTCGAGCGGCTTGCCGCGGACCAGGGGGCCCCAGACACCGATGGTCACGATCACGATGACCATCGCCGCAGTGATCAGGCCGAACACGCCAATGACGCCGGCCTCCTTCAACATGAACGCCACGATGAAACCGGAGAAGGTCGCGCTGAGCCGGCTCATCGAATAGACCAGCCCCGCCGCGCGTGCCCGGATCGCGGTCGGGAACACCTCGGTCTGGTAGGCGTGATAGGCGTAGGACAGCGTCATGTTGGCGCCGGTCACCAGCACGCCGCTGGCTATCAAAAGCGCTGGCGCGGTGAGCTGCGCGAAAGCGAGGCCGAACACCGAGATCGCGGCGGCCGCCCCGCAGATGATCCATTTGCGCTCGAAGCGGTCGGCGAAGGTTGCGGCCAGCAGCGGCGCGAGCGGATAGGCGAATGCGATGATGAAGGAATATTGCAGGCTCTTGGTGACGTTGATGCCTTTCTGAACCAGCAGCGCCGGAACCCAGTTGGAGAAGCCGTAGACGCCGAACGCCTGGCACAGATTGAAGATCATGAACAGCACGACGAGCGAGGCGTAGGGCGGCCGGAACAGGTCGGCATAGCCGGTCTCGACCGGCGCACGTGCCGACGCCACCGCAGCCGCGGGGGCAGGGCGCGGCGCGGCCGTGCCCGATGCAGCATCGAGCGTCCGCATGATCGTCTCGGCCTCGGCGGCGCGGCCATTGCGGGCCAGCCAGAGCGGGCTTTCCGGCACGTAGAGCCGCAGCACCCAGATGATCATGCTGGCGGCGGCGCCGATCAGCACCACCCAGCGCCAGCCATCGATGCCGTAAGGCGTCGCCGGCACCAGCCACCACGACAGCGCGGCAACGATCGGCACTGCCGACAGCATCACCGCCTGGTTGATCGCAAACGCCCGGCCGCGCATCCAGCTCGGCACCAGTTCGGTGATGTAGGCGTCGATGGTAATCACCTCGATGCCGATCCCGATTCCGGCGATGAAGCGCCACAGCAAGAGGCCGCCAGGCGTGGTCTGGCACGCCATGATCACAGACGCCGCACTGTAGAACAGCAGCGAATAAGTGAAGACGGCCTTGCGTCCGTAGCGATCGGCGAGGAAGCCGAGGCAGAAGGTGCCGATGAACAGGCCGGCGAAGGTTGCCGCGACGAAGGCGCCGATGCCGGAGAAACCGAAGAAGGCCTGCGTCGTCGTGGTCATCAGCCCGCTGCGGGCAAGGCCCGGCGCGATATAGCCGGTGAAGAACAGATCGTAGATTTCGAAGCAGCCGCCGAGCGAGAGCAGGATCACCAGCCGCCAGACGTAGCCGGACGTGGGCAGCGCCTCGAGCCGCCGCGAAATCTGGTCGGGTCCGCTTGTCGTGTTGGCGAGATCGGCAACCGAGCCGAGTTCGACGGCGCTCATGATGGTCCTCCCCGGAATGGTGCAATGGCCGCCTTTCTTGCGAAGGCGTGCGGTTCGCTCATGTTTGGCAGCCGGGAGCCAGAAATCCAGACGAACATATCGAAGGTATCGTTCGATATTTTCGATCTCAGATCAGAAGCGTCGCCTCCCAGGCGCCGCGGCCCACCTGGTCCGCGATCAGGGCACGGATCAGGCGGCACATTTCCTCCATGACGTAAGTCATCGGGCGGTTGCGCAGGCGGCAGAGATAGAGCGTGCGGGTCAGCTTGGGTTCGACGACCTCGCGGGCAACCAGCAGTCGTGCTTTCAACGGCTCGCTCACGAAATGCGTCGTCGCGATCGTGCAGCCAAGCCCGGCGGTCAGCGCCCCGATCATGCCGCTGGTCGAGTTGAGGTGCATGATCGCGTTGGCTTCGAGCCGCTTCAGCGGAACGGGATCATCGAGCAGTGCGCGCGCCGAAAGCCCATGCCGCAGCAGGATCAGCGGCAGCCGCGCCACTTCCTCGAAACTGATCGGCGCCTTCCTGCCGATCAGCTTCTCGGTGCCGACGCAAAACATCTGCTCTTCCAGCACCGGCTCGGCCACTAGATCCTTTTCCGACGGCGGATTGTAGACCAGCGCGAGATCGACATCGGAGCTCAGCAGATGCAACAGCGTCGCGCCGGAGAGGCTCTCGGTCAGCGACAGCTTCAGGTTCGGGTATTTCGTCAGCACGGTCCGCATCAGCGGCACGCCGATCGCCTTCATCCCGGAATTGGCCATGCCGATCGAGATGTCGCCGGCGATTTCGCTGCCGCCTTCCTTGATCTCGCGCTCGGCCGCCGCCATCGCCCGCAGGATGATGCGGGCATGTTCATAGAGCCGCTCGCCGGCCGCAGTCGGCTCCATGCCGCGCGGCTTGCGCTCGAACAGCGGGGTGGCGAATTCGGCTTCCAGATTGGCGATGTGGTGGCTCAGCGCGGACTGCGCGACATTGGCCTGATCCGCCGCCCGCGACAGGTTGCGCTGCTCGTAAACCGCGATGAAATAGCGAAGCTGGCGCGAATCCATGGGTTCAGCGTTCTAGAACGACGAATGCACTATTCGACAGATTATATTTTTCAGATAGCGTGCGGAAGCCTAACCTGCGCCAATCACGAAGCGTTTTCGAGCGAAGTGGGTACCGGTTCGCGTGAAGAAAACGCGTCTAAATCAAGAG
>NZ_LGHK01000255.1 GCF_001908235.1 Bradyrhizobium sp. NAS96.2 | reverse complement strand
GCCGCGCGCCGCCGCCGGTGAAGCGCTCGATCACCGAACGTACCGCATCGCGCGTCTTGCGATCCTTCACCGCGTCGAGCAGCGGGGCGGACGCCGGCGAGCGGCGGATCAGGCTTTCCGGATCGGGGAAGATCAGCGGATCGTCCCACGGGCCCTGGATCACGAAGGGCAGATCGAAACCGTTGCCGCCGCCGGACGCCGAGGTCAGGCTGGCGACGCCCTTGAGATCGTACTCGCGCGACGGCACCGAGGCGGTGCCGGTCAGCGTGATCTTCGCGGTGGGGCTCTCGACACGGATGTCGTCGGCGGTCGCGACGCCGTCGGCGAACTTCACCGAGATGTTGAGATTGTCATAGGGCGTCGAGCCGGAGCGGAAATTGCCGCCGCCGGACAGTGGTCGCTTCTCCAGCCGCCGCAAGAGCTGCTCGACATTGAAGCCGGCGATCGCGCCGTCATGCCCGTTCAGCGTGGCGGTGCCGTCCAGCGACGATGCGAGCCCGAACGGGCTCGAGCCGGAGGCCGTCAGCGAGACGTTGAGGTTGCCGCGGCCGGACAGCTTGTTGATGCCGAACAACTCGCTGGCGCAGGCCTGCAAATCGACATCGGTGAACTGGAATTGCGCCCGGACGTCGGCGACCGCATCCGAGCGCGCGATCGCGAACGAACCCTTGGCGATGCCGCCATACATCTGCGCCTCACCGACGCTGAGCGCCAGCGCGCCGCCGCGCAGATTGGCGCCGAACGCGGTGCGGCCGAGCTTGGACGGGCCGACCGTCACCTTGGCCGCCGACAGGCGCATGTCGAGATCGGTCGAGGACAGCGAGGAGAGGTCGAACAGCTGCCTGTTCCAGTCGCGCTGGCCACTGGCCAGCAGGCGGAAGGTCGAGATGTAGGGCGTGAAATCAAGGTTGCCGGCGGCAAGCGTCGCCTGCAGCGACTGCCGGCCGTTATTGGCGTAGGTCATCACGCCCTCGGCGACATTGCCGTCGAGCTCGACATTGACGTTGGTAAGGGCGACCGAGCCGCCGACCACATTGGCACGGGCTTTCAGTGCGAAGCGGCCGAAGCCGCCGCCGCCGGGCGGCGCCTGTCCCATCCAGCGCAATGCGTTGCGCAGTGACGGTGAGTCCATGGTGGCGGTGCCTTCCATCATCAGGCTGGTGCGATTGGCGACGGTTCCGTCGAACGCAACCTTCAGCGGTGCGCTGGCCAGGCGCGCCTTGAGGCCGGAGCGGTCGCCCGACAGCAGCGCGACGAAATCGCTGGCGCTGATCGAGCCGTCGACGCGCTCGCCGCGCCAGTCGAACTGGCCGGTTGCGGCAAAGGAACGCGAGATCGATGGCCAGGCCAGCGACAGGTCGATATCGCCGAGTTGCTCGGAGATGTTGTTGGTCCCATCCTGGTAGTTCAGTTCGCCGTCCTGGATCCGGATTTCGGAGAACGACACCTGATTCTCGGCGCCGGGCGTCATCGCCTTGGCAATGGTCTCGACGAACGGTGTCCAATTGCTGTCGCCGGCGGTGTCGCGGACCACACGGATATGCGGGCGCAGCATCATGACGTCGGCGATCTCGAAGCGCCGCAGCAACAGTGGCAGCAGCCGCAGGTTGGCGGTCAGCACGTCGACCTGCAAGGCTGGACCGACGGTATCGGCACCCTTCAGCCCGACATTGTGAAAGGAGACGTAGCTGCCGGGAAACACCGAAACGTCGATCGGCCCGTTGACGACGAGCTCGAGCCCGGTCACGGCGCGAATCTGCGCTTCCACCGCGCGCTGCAGCGCGTCCCGGTTGAGGAACCACGACGTTCCGACCAGCCCGACCAGCGCCAGGCCGAAAAGCGCCGCGATCGGCATCCCCAGGCGCTTTATTCCTTGGGCCATCGTCAATGACATATCCGGGTCGGGTTGAGTTTTGTCGGGTCGTCGTCGAACATAGCGGGCTCTCGCCGGAGGCCCCTGCCAACCCACGCAACTTGAAGGGTTTTCTTGACGCTTTCAAGGCCATGTTGACGCCGCAGGCTGCCGCCGGTCGCCGCACGGGGCCGTCATTGACGCATTGCGAAGATTTCGCCTAATAATCCGCATTGTCACAGCCGTTCCGCGCCCTCCATCAGGTATTCGCTGCATGAACAAAGTTTACCCCGACGCCAAATCGGCACTCGATGGTCTCCTCAAGGACGGCATCATGATCATGTCGGGGGGCTTCGGCCTCTGCGGCATCGCCGAGACCCTGTCGGACGCGATCCGCGATTCCGGCGTCAAGGGCCTCACCGTTGTCTCCAACAATGCCGGTGTCGACGGCATCGGCCTCAGCCGCCTGCTGGAGACGCGCCAGATCAAGAAGATGATCTCGTCCTATGTCGGCGAGAACAAGCTGTTCGCCCAGCAATATCTCGCCGGCGAGCTCGAGCTCGAGTTCAATCCGCAGGGCACGCTGGCCGAGCGCATCCGCGCCGGCGGCGCCGGCATCCCGGCCTTCTACACAAAAACGGGGGTCGGCACGCTGATCGCCGAAGGCAAGGAAGTGAAGGAATTCGACGGCGAGAAGTACATCATGGAGCGCGGCCTGTTCGCCGACGTTGCCATCGTGCACGCCTGGAAGGGCGACACCGCCGGCAACCTGGTCTACCGCAAGACCGCGCGCAACTTTAACCCGATGATGGCCACCGCCGCGAAGGTCACCGTCGCCGAGGTGGAGCATCTGGTGCCGGCCGGCGAGATCGATCCGGACCACATCCATACCCCCGGCATCTTCGTCAAGCGCATCATCGAGGTCGGCACGGCCAACAAGCGGATCGAGTTCCGCAACACCCGTCCGCGGCCCGCCGCCTAAAACCCAATCTTTCAGGAGAGCCTCATGGCCTGGACCCGTGAACAGATGGCCGCCCGCGCCGCCAAGGAGTTGCGCGACGGCTATTACGTCAATCTCGGCATCGGCATTCCGACGCTGGTTTCGAACTACATCCCCGCGGGCATCGACGTCAGCCTGCAGAGCGAGAACGGCATGCTCGGCATGGGCCCGTTCCCCTATGAGGACGAGGTCGATGCCGACCTCATCAATGCCGGCAAGCAGACGGTGAGCGAGCTGCCCTCGACCAGCTATTTCTCCTCGGCCGATTCGTTCGGCATGGTGCGCGGCGGCCATATCGACCTGTCGATCCTCGGCGCCATGCAGGTCGCCCAGAACGGCGACCTCGCCAACTGGATGATCCCCGGCAAGATGGTGAAGGGCATGGGCGGCGCCATGGACCTCGTCGCCGGCGTCAAGCGCGTCGTCGTCGTGATGGAGCATTCCGCCAAGGACGGCGCCAAGCTGCTCAAGCAGTGCAATCTGCCGCTGACCGGCGAGCGCGTGGTCGACATGGTGGTGACCGATCTTGCGGTGTTCACCATCGACAAGCACGGCAAGGACGGCATGGCGCTGATCGAGCTCGCCGACGGCGTCACGCTCGACGAGGTCAAGGCCAAGACCGAGGCGGAATTCCGCGTCGCGCTGAAGAACACCTGAGATGATTGGCGCGGGACGATCCTCGATCCGTCCCGCACGATCCGACGACGCGGGCTTCATCGCCCGTGTTGTCCTCGCCGCGCAGCGCGGCCCGCTGCCGCGCGGCTGGATCGACATCGCGCTCGATCGTCCCGAGCCGGAGTGCCTCGCGTTCATGGCGCGGCTCGCCGTTGCGCGGGTGAAATCATGGTATCACGTCGCCCACTTCCTGATCGCCGAGGTCGATGGCGTCCCGGCGGCCGCGCTGTGCGCGATGCCGGCATCCGGAACGGTCGTTGCGGCACGCGCGGCGATCGAGGAGGTCGCGGCACAGCTCGGCATCGATGCCGATGCCATCGTGGCGCGCGGCGGCTATGCCCGCAACTGCTGGGTGCAGGGCGGTGAGGGCGACTGGCTGATCGAGCATGTCGCTACCGATCGCGCCTATCGCGGCAACGGCCTGGTGCAGCCGCTGATCGGCCGTGCGCTCGCCGACGGCAGGACCGCCGGCTTTGCACGGGCGTCGATCTCGTTCGTGATCGGCAACGGCGCGGCCGAACGCTGCTACACCAAGGCCGGCTTTGCCTTCGCCGAAGAGAAGCGCGATCCGGCATTCGAGGCGATCAGCGGCGCGCCGGGCTTTCGCAGGTTTGCGCGGGCGATGTGAGTGGATAGGCGAACGCGCCACATCCACTGCTGTCGTCCCTGCGAAAGCAGGGACCCATACGCCGCGGCGGATGTTGTGATCGGGATTCGTTGCTCCAGCATCGCTCGATAATGACCGTTGGTGGTTATGGGTCCCTGCTTTCGCAGGGACGACACCGAGTGTGTTGCGGCTTGCAGGCCACACGGCATCGTGCAAAGCCGTGTCATGTGATGGCGCTCACATCTGCGGTTATGGTCGCGCCTCGCAAAACAATCCAATTGTCATTCGCGTGTCGCGTCAGTCCAAACGCTTGTCGCGATAGTCCAAGTGTCGGGACGCCGGCCGTCGTAGTCGTCTCCGCCCTCCGATTGTCTCCATCATCGAGGATCGATCCGTGATCAAGGTTTTTCGCCGCTCGTTCGTTGCCGGCCTGCTGTCGCTTGGCCTGGCGCTGCTGTCATCTTACGGCGCCCAGGCGCAAGGGACCAATGCGGGGACCGATACCATTCTCGTGCTCGATGCATCCGGCTCGATGTGGGGCCTGGTCGACGGGCAGAGCAAGATCTCCGCTGCGCGCCAGGCAGTCGATGCGATCCTGTCGAAATGGAATCCCGCTGATCGCCTCGGCGTCATGGTCTATGGCCATCGCTCGAAGGGTGACTGCAAGGACATCGAGCTGATGGTGCCGGTCAGCAAGTTCGACCCGGCCAGGATCAAGGCCGCGATCGACGGCATCAACCCGAAGGGCAAGACGCCGATCTCGGATTCGCTGCGTGCCGCCGCCGAGGCGCTGCACTCGACCGAGAACAAGGCCAATGTGATCCTGGTCTCCGACGGGATCGAGACCTGCGCGCCGGATCCGTGCGCGGCCGCAGCCGAGCTGAAAAAGGCCGGCATCGGCTTCACCGCCCATGTGATCGGCCTCGACGTTGCCGATCCCGCGGCGAAGAGCCAGCTGCAATGCATCGCGCGGGCGACCGGCGGCGTCTATCTCGATGCCGGCAACGCCGCGAGCCTGACCGGTGCGCTGACCAAGGCGGTGGCGGCGACGCAAGGCACCAAGGTCGCCAGCGAGGCGCCGCCGAAGCCGGTGGCCGCCGATCCCTATCTCGGCAAGAACATCCGCGGCGTGGCGCGGCTCGCCGAAGGGCTCGATCCGATCAGCGACGAGGACGTCAATTGGGGCGTCTACAAGCGCGCCGGGACCGAGAAGGGCGAGCATGTCAACACCTTCTACGGTGCGCCGTTCGCCGACAATATCGCGCCCGGCGATTACATCGTGGAGGTGAGCTACCGGCAGCTCAAGCGCGAGTTTCCGCTCAAGGTCGAGAGTGGCAAGCCCGCCGCGCTCGACGTCATCCTCGATGCCGGTTACGTCACCAGCGAAGGCTCGGTGGCAGGCGGCGCGGGCAAGGTCGACGATGTGGTCTGGCAGGTCTTTGACAAGGGCGGCAGACTGATCGCGCAGGAATACGACGCGGTGCCGCGCTTCGTGCTCGCCGCGGGCAACTACACGCTGACCCTGACCAAGGGACAGTCGAAGACCAGCAAGCCGTTCTCGGTCGCCGCTGGCGATGCGAGCAACGTCCAGCTCACCCTCGATGTCGGCAAGCTGATCGTGACCTCCACCTATGCCGAGGGCGGGCCCAAGGTCGAGAAGGACATCGTGGTTGCGGTTCACCAGCCGGCGAACTCGAACGGCGACGAGGGCGAGAAGGTCGCGCAGGAATACGATCCCGAATCGAAGTTCGATCTGCCGACCGGTAGCTACGAGGTGAGGGTGGCGGTCGGCGAGGCCAGGGGAACGGTGCGCGCGGAGGTGAAGTCCGGCGTGCCGACCCGGATCAACGTCAACCTGAACGCCGGCGTGATCGGGATCAAGGCCGACGGTGCCCAGGAGATCGACATCCTGGGCGCCGAGCGCGACATCAATGACGAGCGCAAGCGCGTTTCGGTGACGTATGACGCCGCCGCCAACGTCGCGCTCAGCGCCGGTGACTATGTCGCGGTCGCCATCTATGCCGACGGCCAGAAGGCGGAAATGCCGTTCTCGATCGCCGCCGGCAAGCGCCAGACGCTGGAGATCAGGCAGTAGGGCGGCGGTAGCGTTGTCTCTTGGGTGCGCCTGCGAGGCTCACACTTCTTGCGAGCACGCTCTTCTCTTGTGAGGTGAGCACGCTCTTCGGCTCCCTCCCCCCTTGCGGGGGAGGGTGGGGAGAGGGGTAAGCCCCAGGCGAGATGACCGTCGTGAGCTTCGCTTTCGCAATCTCGGTCGCGTCGTCGAACTGAGATCAACATGGTGAGAGCGTGCCGTGTGGCCACCCCTCTCCCTAACCCTCCCCCGCAAGGGGGGGAGGCAACCCGTCCGCTAGTGCGTCCTTAACGCGGCGGAAGGAGTTGATCGTTCGCGTGTCGCGGGTGGCCCGCGCCCATCACGCCCTTGCCGCGGCGTGGGCGAAGGTCACCTCGATCAGCGTGCCGGTGCGGCCGCCGGTCCTGATCTGGAATTTGGCGCGGTTGGCTTCGACCAGTGCCTTGGTCAGCGACAGGCTGACGCCGCCGGAGCCGGCCTGGTCGGATGGCGTCGGCGCGCGGAACGGCTCGAGCGCGGCGGCGACCTCGTTGTCGTTGAGGCTCTGGCCGGTATCGCGCACCCGTAGCATCACCTCGCCGAAATCCGACAGCGTGGTCGAGACGATCACCTGGCCGCCGGCATTGGCGAGATGGATCGAGTTGCCGATCAGGTTCAGCGTGATCTGGCGCAGCGCGCGGGCGTCGGCGACGACAGGCGGCAGCGTATGCGCGAGCGAGGTGCGGATGATGATGCGCTCGCGGTTGGCCTGCGGCTGCATCACCGCGACGCAGCTCTCCACCATCTCGTTGAGGTTCTGGCTGGTGAAGGCGAGATCGAGCTTGCCGGTCTCGATCCGCGACAGATCGAGCAGGTCGTTGACGATCGCGATCACCCGCTCGCCGGAGGCGCGGATGTCCTTCATGTATTCGACATAGCGCTCGTTGCCGAGCGTGCCGAAGCGCTCCGATATCATCACCTCGGCGAAGCCGATGATGGCGTTGAGCGGCGTGCGCAGCTCGTGGCTGATGCGCGCCAGCATGTCGGTCTTGGCGTTGGCGGCGCGTTCGGCGAGCCGCCGCGCCTCGCGCACTTCGCCCTCGCTCTTCCTGGTCTGCGAGAGATCGCGGAACACGGCGAAGAAGTTCGGTCCGTCGGCGCGGGTGCGTCCCATCGTCACCGACAGCGGGATGAGGCCGCCCTGGCGCACGCGGCCGAGCGTCTCGCGGCCGTGGTCGAGCAGGCTGGCGACGCCGGCGGACTTCACGCTCGTGAGATAGTCGAAGATGCCGTGCTGGCTCTCCGGCGCGAACAAATCGCCGAGATTGCGCGTGATGAACTCGTCGCCGTCATAGCCGAACAGCGCCTCGGCGCTGCGATTGCAGGAATGGATGTTGCCTTCGGCATCGAACATGATGATGCCTTCGGCCGCGGTGTCGAGGATGGCGCCGAGCTCCTCGGCGTCGGCGTGGCCGGCCTGTGGCGGCGGTGGCGCAAGCGCGGGCTCGGCGGCCGCCTCCGGTTCGGGATCGGGCTCGCGATCAGACAGGGCAGCCGCGATCGCGGTGTCTTCGTCGAGCGTGCGCGAGAAGATCAGCGCCAGCGCGGAATCGTCGTCCCAAGTGATGGTGTGCAGCCGCGCCTCAGCGGACACCTGCTCTGCCTGGCCGTTTTGGTTGGCGGAGATCGTCACCGGCGTGCCGGTGCCGGAACTGCTGCTCGCCTGCGAGACGCCCGGCTCGACATAGAGTGCGTCGAGCCCGCCGGCGGCTTCCAGCGCGTGCAGGCTGTCATAGCCCATCCGCGTGAGGAAGGCGTGGTTGGCATAGAGCAGGCGGTCGAGCCGGTAGATCAGGATGCCGACCGGCAAGAGATCGAGCAGGGCACGGTCGCGGCGGGAGACCGCGCGCGGCGCGGGCTCGGCG
>NZ_LGHK01000254.1 GCF_001908235.1 Bradyrhizobium sp. NAS96.2 | reverse complement strand
GGCCGGCGACCCGATCCCCGCCGAATACGCGCTGCATGCGCTGTCGGCCGCGATGGGACCGCATGATGCGCTGGTCGAGGAAGTGCCGTCGCATCGCCCGCTGATGCAGAAGGCGATGCCGATGCGCGGCCAGGACAGTTTCTACACCATGGCGAGCGGCGGCCTCGGCTACAGCCTGCCGGCCGCGGTCGGCATGGCGCTCGGCCGCAGCACCGGGCGCACGGTCTGCCTGATCGGCGACGGCTCGGCGATGTATTCGATCCAGGCGCTATGGACCGCCGCGCAGCGCAAGCTGCCGCTGACGGTCGTCGTGATGAACAATTCCGGCTATGGCGCGATGCGCTCGTTCAGCCAGGTGATGCAGGTGCGCAACGTGCCGGGCCTCGATTTGCCCGGCATCGATTTCGTCAAGCTCGCCGAGGGCATGGGCTGCGACGCCGTGCGGGTGACGAAATCGACCGAGCTTCCCGGCGCCTACCAGCGCGCTTTGTCGCATCAGGGCGCCAGCCTGATCGAGGTGATGGTCGATTCCGCGGTGCCGCTGCTCTACACGCAGAAGGGGTGAGCAGGGATCTCGCCACGTCATTGCGAGCGAAGCGAAGCAATCCATCTTCCGGCAAGCCGAGACGTGGATTGCTTCGTCGCTATCGCTCCTCGCAATGACGGCTGGATATCGTCACAGTCCGTAGGATGGGTGGAGCGAAGCGATACCCATCGTTCTCACCGCGGATACGGTTTGATGGGTTTCGCTGCGCTCTACCCATCCTACGAAAGTGCGTGTTGTTGCTCCAACCCCGCCGCTGACGGCTCCGGCACCTCGCAGCCGGTGGCGCAGCAGCGGCCGGGCTGCTTCGACACCCGCTGTCCCTCATCGACAAGGCCGCGGCCGAGCAAATTCTCGACCAACTCGGCCTTCTCCATGACCGGATAATTGCGCCAGATCTCGCGCTTCATCGCCTCCGGCGAGCCGCCGCCGTGCAGCGAGATCACCGAATACCAGCCGGCTTCATGCGAGACCGTGAGATCCTCGATCAGCCGCGCCACCTCGGCGCGCTGCTCGGCCGGAATGTCCGGACGTCCGCCCATCACGGCGGCGAGCGAGGCGCGCGTCTCCGGATTGTGGTCCTCGTCGGGACCCGGCAACGCCACGATCAGGCCGCCGGAGACGTAATGCGCGACGCGGTGCATGTCGTAGATCTTGGTCGCCAGCAGCAGCTTGCCGATGTTCGAGAATACCGCATCCGGCATCACCGAGCCCGCCGGGTCCTTGGTGCAATAGACCGAGGACGCGACACCGCAGGCATAGAAACTCTCGGTGATGGTGATGAGCTCGACCATCGCCTCGCGGATATGGGCGTGCTTCTCGGCATCGAGCCCGTTGGCTTCGATCATCAAGGCGCCGGCGCCGATCAGGAGATCGCCGAAGCCGGCGCGCGCGCCGATGCAGGAGTGGCGGTGATGCGTGGCGTAGGACGTGGTGAGGAAGCCGCCCTCCTCGGTCTCGCCGGCGAGGAAGACGCGGTCATGCGGCACGAACACATCGTCGAAGATCACGACGCCGACCGACTGGCCGTACTTCGCCGAGAACTTTGCGCTGGCATCGCCGGGCAGGCCGGCCGGGCGCGCAACGATGGTCACGCCGGGCGCATCGATCGGCACCGCGCAACACACCGCGAAATCCTTGTCGTCGGGCACATGGGTGCGGCAGGGCATGACCAGGAATTCGTGCATGTAGGGCGCGCCGGTCACGATCGCCTTGGTGCCGCGGATCACGATGCCGTCGGGTCGGCGCTCCTTGATGTGGACGTAGACGTCGGGATTGGCCTGCAAGCCCGGTCGCTTGGAGCGATCGCCCTTGGCGTCGGTCATGGCGACACCGAGCGTCAGGTCCTGGTCCTGCACCTCGTGCAGATAATTGAGGAAGCGCTGGCTGTAGTCGGTGCCGTGGCGATCGTCGGTCAGCTTCGTCGCCTGGTAGAGCCCGTTCAGCGCGTCATGGGTGAGATAGCGCTGCGCGCAGCCTGACGTCCGGCACACCAGCCGCACCGCTTCGAGCTTGTAGAGCAGATCCTGCGAGCTCTCATTGATGTGGAGCATGCGGTTGACGGTCTTGCCGGAGGTCGCCTGCCGCGCGGTCATGATCGGCGCGTGCTCGGCGAAGTGCGCGAAATCGTAGGTCACGCCGACACCCGCCACGCCCGGCGCCAGCAGCGGCTCGTCCGCGACGCTCGCCACGGCCTCGCCGTTAACGAATACCCGCGGCTTGTAACGGCGCAGGGATTCCCGGTAGTCCGCAGCCGTCATCAGCATGGCGCTTCTCCCTTGCTCAGTTATTTAAATGCTGTTAAATTATCTAACGCTGTTAGAACTGAGTCAAGAACGGATTCGGACCGATATGCAGAT
Source organism: Bradyrhizobium sp. NAS96.2 (assembly GCF_001908235.1). Lineage (GTDB taxonomy): Bacteria > Pseudomonadota > Alphaproteobacteria > Rhizobiales > Xanthobacteraceae > Bradyrhizobium. The sequence continues at coordinate 22,043 of NZ_LGHK01000254.1, read as the reverse complement.
GCGCGAGAGCAGGAAGGAAGCGGTCAGCCGCCACAAGCGGGAGCTGATCCTCGATGCGGCGCGCAACGTGTTCGCCGAAGAAGGTCTCGAGGGCGCGAGCCTGCGGGCGATCGCGACGCGGGCCGGCTACACCCCGGCGGCGCTGTATTTCCACTTCGAGTCCAAGGAAGCGATCTATGCCGAGGTGCTGCGGCAATCGCTGGCCTCGCTCGGCGAAGCCGTCAGTGCGGCCGTCGCGACGACCCGAAGCGCCAGGCAGAGACTGCACGCCGCCGGCATGGCCTTCTTCCGCTATTACGCGAACCATCCGCGCGACCTTGATCTCGGCTTCTATTTGTTCCGCGGCGGCATGAAGCCGGCCGGACTAGGCCACGATCGCGACCACGAGCTCAACACCGCATTGGAGGCAGCATTGCATCCGATTGCGGAAGCATCCGAGGCGCTCGGCGCATCCAGGCAGAAAGCGAATACGGTCATGGTGGACTGCTTCGCCCACGCGACTGGCCTCTTGCTATTGCTGCACACCGGTCGCATCCGAATGTTCGGCGCGTCCGCGCCCGATTTGATGGACGCCTATCTGCGCGAGAAGATCGCGCAAATCGGCAAGGGATGAGACCGAGAGATGAAGCTCCGCATGCACAAGTGAGGAGGCCATCGGCGGTTGGGCTCCCTCCCCCCTTGCGGGGGAGGGTTGGGGAGAGAGGTACCACACGGGTGGTCTCTCAATGTGCTCGAACGACACGCGAGCGAAATTGCGATAGCGACACCTCGATCAATGATCTCGCCCGGGGCCACCCCTCTCCCCACCCTCCCCCGCAAGGGGGGAGGGAGCCTGACGAGCGTGCTCACCTCACTCGCGTGGCTAGCGACAGCTGGCTTCGTTCTTCGCGATGACGTTGAGCGACACGCCCCGCGAGTCACTTCCCATAGCTCTCCCGCATCTTGGCCTGGATCTTGGCCATGCCGCCGATCCAGCGGTCGTAGTTCTCGGTCTTCTTGCGCATATAGCCGAGCACCTGCGGGTGCGGCAGGATCAGGAAGGTCTCCTGCTCGATGCCCTTGAGCGCGTCCTGGGCGACCTGCTCCGCGGTAAGATCGCCGTCGCCGGATTGCGGGCCCTTGGGGATCGAGCGCAGCATGTTGGTGTCGACGCCCTGCGGGCAGAGGATCGAGACCTTGATGTTGTCGGCGCGGTGCGAGATCGCGAGGTTTTCGGCAAAGCCGACCGCGGCGTGCTTGGTGGTCGAGTAGGCGGGACTGCCGACCTGCGACAACAGGCCCGCGGCCGAGATCGTGTTGAGGAAATAGCCCTCGCCGCGCGCCTTCATGCGCGGCACCAGATGCCGCGCGGCATAGACATGCGCCATGACATGGATCGCCCAGCTCCGCGACCATGGCTCGTCCGAGGTGCCGCCGGCATTCTTCGACAGCGGATCGAAGCCGCCGCCGATGCCGGCATTGGAGCAGAACAGCGCGATCGGGCCGAACATGCGCTCGGTCTCCTCGATCACATGCAGGACGTTCTTCTCCTGCCCGACATCGCATTTGAAGGCGGCACCGCCTACCGAGGCCGCGACCTTTTCGGCCGCCGCATGGTCGAGGTCGACGACCACGACCTTGGACGCGCCCGCGGCGTGGAACGCCTCGCACAGCGCCTTGCCGATGCCATTGCCACCGCCGGTGACCACCACCACTTTCCCTGCCACCTGCATGGCCATCCTCCCGATATCTTGATTTCAGGGCATGACCCGGAAGCCGGTCTCATGCTCAAACGAAGAACGACCATGATAGCGCATCTTTTGCCGATACATGATCTTTTCGAGAGCCGGCCACGCGCGTAGCGCCAGCCGTCCGCTCAGCTCGCCAGCACGACGTCGAACACCGCCGTATAGTGGCAGGCGGCCCCGAGCAGCACGAAGCCGTGCCAGATCGCATTCTGGAAGCGCAGCCGCCGCCACGAGTGGAAGATCACCCCGAGGCTGTAGAGAATGCCGCCCGCCAGCACGAAGCCGAGCGCCATCGTGGGCAGCGCCTTGACGACGCGGTCGTAGAGCATGATGCCGCTCCAGCCCATCGCGAGGTAAAGCCCGACCGAGAGCCGATCGAAGCGGCCGGGATAACGCAGCTTCAGCCAGATGCCGACGATCGCCACGCACCACACGCCGACAAGCAGCGCGATCGCAAAATAGCTGTCCTTCAGCTCCACGATGAACGGCGTGTAGGTCGCGGCGATCAACAGATAGATCGCGGAATGATCGAAGCGCCGCAGCACCCATTTGGCGCGCGACACCGGCCAGAGATTATAGGTTGCCGACAGCGTCAGCATCCCGAGCAGGCCTGCGACATAGACCGACACCACGGCAACGTCGAACGGGCCGGCATAGACCGCGGTCAGCACGATCAGCGCGGTGGCGGCAATCAGCCCGAAAGCGACGCCGACGAGATGAACGACGCCGTCGGCGATCAGCTCGGCGCGGTCGTAGTTCCACAGCGCGGCGCCGGCCGCGTGGATCGAGGTCGAGGCAAGTTGCTTCAGGCGAAAGACCGTCATGCAGGCTTTCCTGTGGACCGATGAATATGGGTAGCGCGGGTGATGTGATGCGTTCAATTCCTTCACCATCCCTCGCCTGCAAAGGCGCCGGAAATGTGAAGCTTGATTTTGGCCCGATAATCGCCACCTTGCGGGTGATCGCCCGCCTTTTTGGTCCCTCCTGCCGGGTTTGTCGTTAACCCTCCATGCCCCCCAGTTTCTCTGATATCGTCGAGGAAGCGCGTCTCTCGGCGCGGGCGCTGCTCGACTATGGCGAGGGCTTCTTCAACCCGACGGTGCGGCTCGGCGTCACCGGCCTGTCGCGCGCCGGGAAGACCGTGTTCATCACCGCGCTGGTGCATGGGCTGACGCGCGGTGGCCGCTTCCCGGTGTTTGAGGCCTATGCCTCGGGACGGATCGCGCGCGCGTATCTCGCCCCGCAGCCCGACGATGCGGTGCCGCGCTTCGCCTATGAGAACCATGTCCGGACATTGGTCGAGGAGCGGACCTGGCCGAGCTCGACCACCGACATCTCCGAGCTTCGCCTTGTGATCGAGTATCAGCGGCAAAATGGCGCGGACCGCACGCTGACCCTCGACATCGTCGACTATCCCGGCGAGTGGCTGCTCGACCTGCCGCTGCTGAGCAAGAGCTACGAGCAATGGTCGGCGGAGAGCCTTGCATTGTCGCGCGAGCCGCTGCGCGCAAAGCTCGCAGCGCCCTGGCACGCCCATCTCGCAACGCTGAAGCCCGAGGCCAAGGAGGACGAGCAGGCCGCGCTCACCGAGGCACGGCTGTTCACCGACTATCTGCGCGCCTGCCGCGACGAGCGCTTCGCGATGAGCCTGCTGCCGCCCGGTCGCTTCCTGATGCCGGGCAACCTCGCCGATACGCCGGCGCTGACCTTCGCGCCGCTCGACGTGCCCGTGGACGGCAGCGCGCCGGATCACTCGCTATGGGCGATGATGTGGCGGCGATACGAGGCCTACAAGGACGTCGTGGTGCGGCCGTTCTTCCGCGACCATTTCGCGCGGCTCGATCGCCAGATCGTGCTGGCCGATGCGCTCGCCGCATTCAATGCCGGTCCCGAAGCCTTGCACGACCTCGAGGCGGCGCTCGCCGGCATCCTCGACTGCTTCCGGATCGGCCGCAGCACGATCCTGAGCGCGCTGTTCAGGCCGCGCATCGACCGCATCCTGTTCGCGGCGACCAAGGCCGACCATCTGCATCACCAGAGCCATGACCGGCTCGAAGCCGTGCTGCGGCGGATCGTGGCGAGGGCCGCCGAGCGCGCCGAATATGCCGGCGCCGGGATCGACGTGGTGGCGCTCGCCGCGGTGCGCGCCACGCGCGAAGCGCAGGTTCAGCGCGGCCGGGACAAGCTGCCGTCGATCCTCGGCACGCCGGCACCGGGCGAAGTCGCCAATGGCGAGACGCTGGATGGCAAGACGGAGGTCGCGACCTTTCCGGGCGACCTGCCCGACAATCCCGAGGAGCTGTTCAACAGCGGATTCCGCGGCCTCTCGAGCTCAGGCGCCGAGGCCGCCGATTATCGTTTCCTGCGCTTCCGCCCGCCGAAGCTGGAACGAGGCGGCGATGCGGAGCCGGCGCTGCCTCACATCCGCCTTGACCGCGTCCTCCAGTTCCTGATCGGAGACAAACTGCAATGAACGAGAAGACGCCTCCGCGGCGGCCGGCGACGTTCAAGCTCAACGATCCCGGCGTGGTCGTGATGGATCCGAACGAGGCCGGCCGCCTCATGCGCGGCACGATCCAGATCGTGCCCGAGGCCGAGCCCGCACAGCTGCCGGTGCCGCTCGATACGCCGCTGCTGCCGGCGCGCCGCGGCTTCCGCTGGGGCACGCTGTTCTGGAGCGCGGTCGCGGGCCTCGTGGTGCTCGGCACCGGGCTTGGCGTCTTCAATTTGGTCGAGGATCTGTTCGCGCGCAACGAAGGCCTCGGCTTCCTCGGGCTCGCGCTCGCGGTCGTCGCCGCGGTGGCGCTCGCGGTCGTCACCATGCGCGAGCTCGTTGGCCTCACGCGGCTTGCCACCATCGAGAAGCTGCATCTGCGCGCCGCCGAGGTGCTGATCAGCGACGACCGGGCCGCGAGCCGGGCTGTCGTCGCCGACCTGCTCAAGCTCGCGCACCGGACCCCGCAGCTCGCCCGCGCCCGCAGCGCGCTGCAGAGCCACACCGATGATATCATCGACGGCGCCGACATGATCCGTCTCGCCGAGCGCGAACTGATGACGCCGCTCGACGAGGAGGCGCGGCGGCTGGTGTCTTCGGCCGCGCAGCGCGTCTCCGTCGTCACCGCGGTCAGCCCGCGCGCGCTGTTCGACGTGCTGTTCGTATTCGTGGCGTCATTGCGGATGATCCGGCAGCTGGCGCGGCTCTATGGCGGCCGGCCCGGCGCGCTCGGCATGATCCGCCTGCTGCGCCATGTTATCGCGCATCTGGCGATCACCGGCGGCATGGCCGCGAGCGACAGCCTGATCCAGCAGATGCTCGGCCACGGCATCGCGGCAAAACTCTCACAACGCCTCGGCGAAGGCATGCTCAACGGCCTGTTGACCGCCCGCCTCGGCCTCGCCGCGATCGACGTCACCCGCCCGCTTCCCTTCAACGCCCTGCCGCGCCCGGCGCTGACCGATCTGGCAAAAGACCTGATCCGCAAGCGCGACGAGGAGGAATAACGGCGCAGGGTCGGCAAAGACACGTTTGCGCCGTGCCCACAATCTACGTCGTGCTCGCGACAAACACAGCTGTCGTCCCTGCCTAGTGCGCAATTGCGCACGGGAGCAGGGACCCATACGCCGCAGCGGATGTTGTGAACGGAGCTCGCCGTTACGGCAACGCAAGATAACCAGTATCGGTGGTTATGGGTCCCTGCTTTCGCAGGGACGACATCGAGTGTGTTACGCGAGTGAGGGAGCCACCAGCGGACGCCGGAAACTCCCCCTCATCCCGACCTTCTCCCCGCACGCGGGGAGAAGGAGAAGGCCAGCACGCGCCAGCGGAAGAAGGTGGTGTCCGGCGGCGGCGACAAATCGGGGGTCCAGCCTGAGATCTTCTCCAGCGCATAGGTGTCCATCACCATGCCGCGCCAGCTCCGCGTCACGCGCTCCAGCGGCTGACGCACTGCTGATGTTTCGTCCCACAGCGGCAGATTGTTCTCCGGCTCGCGTCCGACATAGATGCCGACGTGATCGCGGATCTTGCTGATGCCGGGATCGGCGAAGCCCTGGAAGCGGCCGCGCTCATTGATCTCGATGACAGGCACCCGCCCGCGCAGCATCCAGCGCAGCATCGCATAGGTGCGGTAGTCCGTGGTCGCGACCCAGGTCGCGCCGGTCGCCTCGACCTGCGCGAGCGTGCGCGCCGCCACCACGTCGTAGCCTGCCTCGGTGCCGATCGGATCGGTGCGGCCGATCAGATTCCATGGCGCGAACATGTAATAGAGGAAGACGCAGACGACGAACACGATGCCGGTGGAAATCGCCGTCCGTGCCCAATACACCGTCGATTTGACGAGCCCAACCGACCAGCCCTCGAACGGCATCCGCGTCACGTTGATGGCAACGGCTGCAAAGCCCGCCGGCCACAGGAACATCGGCCAGGTGTCACCGACCCGCAAGGTCAGCGACTTCCAGAGAAAGTAGACGAACGGCACCAGCACCGCGGTCGCCAGCAGGATCGCGACCGGCTGGCGCCTGAGATAGCCGCGCCATGCCGTCAGCCCCGTTGCGAACAGCGTCACCGGCAGCAGCACGAAGCCGACCAGGCCGAACTGCATGCCGACGAATTCGCCGAGGGTACGGAAGGTGAGATCGCGCTCGACGGTGGCGCGCACCGCCTGGAAACGGAACGAGGCCCAGTCGTGCTCGGCATTCCAGATCAGTACCGGCGAGAACACGACGATCGCGATCAACGCGGCAAGGTACGGATAGGGGCTGCGCAGCCAGCGCCAGCGCCAGTCCGGCACCAGCGTGAAGGCGAGCACCGCCGGCGCGAACATGATCGCGGTGAACTTCGACAACAGCGACAGCCCGGCGAACAGCCCGGCGGCGAGCCACCAGCGCCCGTCATGGCTTTGCGCGAGCCGCACCAGCGACCACAGCATCGCCACCGAAAACGGGATCAGCGCCGTGTCCGGCGCGACCTTGGCCATTAACAACCCGTAATAAAGCGCCGCTTCCGGCAGCAGCAGCGCCAGCATCACGGCGCGGACATTGCCTGATGTCACGCGGCGGACGATGTCGGCGAGCAGGAGCTGGGTGGCCAGCATCGCCACGATGCCACTGATCCGGACGCCGAGATTGGTATCGCCGAGAACAGCCGTACCAAAGCGGATGAACCAGGCGACCATCGGGGGATGGTCGAGAAAGGACAGCACGTTTTCCTTCGACCAGGTCCAGTAATAGGCCTCGTCGGTGCGCAGGTCGAGCGCATGGGCATAGACCAGCCGCATCGCGGTCATGGCAACGATCACGGCGATGACGCCGCGCCAATCCGGCGCACGCGAACGGGCCGGTTTAACACCGATGTTATTGGAAGGGGCTATCGTCACGGCGCGCTTTTTGTTCGACTCTTAACGGAGTGTCAACGTTCCGCCCGGCCCGCCATCCCGGCGCGGCCGGACCCCTGGTGGTGTTCAGTGCGGGAATTAAACATTAGACTTGCTGATCATGAATCACATGGCCTCCCCCTCGCGCGAGCACCTGCAGGACCTGGCCCGCGGCATCGGCCAGCGGCAGGTCCGCCTGGTCACGGGGGCGATCATGTTCGCCTACCTGATCAGCCATTTCCTGAACCATGCGCTCGGCAATATCTCGACCGAGGCAATGGCGATCGGGGTGCATTACCACACCAAGTTCTGGCAGTTCCTGCCGGTCGCCATCGTGTTCTACTCCGCCTGCCTGGTGCACGCCGCACTCGGCATCTGGGCGCTGTTTGAGCGGCGCGAGTTCCACTGGAAGGCGATCGAGCCGCTGCAGCTCACCCTCGGCCTCAGCGTCCCGATGCTGATCGTCGCACATGTCGTCGGCGTCCGGCTCGGCCTGACCCTATACGGGCACGAGAAGCTTTATCCGCAGGAGCTCTACACGTTCTTCATCGCAGCGCCGAACCGGCTGTGGACGATGCTGGCGGTGCTGGTGATCGCCTGGGTACATGGCTGTATCGGCCTGTATTTCTGGTTGCGGATGCGTCCGTTCTTCAAGCGCGCAGCGCCCTTCCTGCTCGCGACAGCCGTGCTGATCCCGACGCTGGCGATGCTCGGCATCTACCAGGCCGGCCGCGCCACGATCGCCGACTACCAGGATGCCGACTGGCGGCGCGAGGAGTTGTCGGTGCAGAAGTTCGGCACGGCGGCGCAAGGGGCCATGCTCGAGAAGATCACCGATGACCTGACGATCGGCTATCTCGGCCTGCTCGGCCTCGTGCTGCTGGCGCGCGGGGCGCGGACCCTGCTGGAACGCCGCGGCGGCATGATCGCGCTGTCCTATGGCAACGGCCGCACGCTGCGGGTGCCGAAGGGACTGAGCGTGCTGGAAGCGAGCCTGCGCTACAACGTGCCGCATGCCAGCGTCTGCGGCGGCCGCGCGCGCTGCTCGACCTGCCGCATCCGCATCATCGGCGATCACGCCGCGCTGCCCGAGCCCTCGCCGCGCGAGGCCTTCGTGCTGCACCGGGTCGGCACCGACGATCCGTCGATCCGGCTGGCCTGCCAGTTGCGACCGACCGGCGACCTGACCTTCTTCCAGCTGTTCCTGCCGAGCACGACGTCGGCGAACGCGCATGCCGGCAATCCGACGCGCGTCGGCCAGGAGCGTTATCTGGTCAGCATGTTCGTCGACATGCGCGGCTCGACGCAGCTTGCCGAGAAGCGGCTGCCGTTCGACACCGTGTTCATCGTCAACCGCTTCCTGGGCGCGGTGTCGCAAGCGGTGCTGGAAGCCGGCGGGCGGCCCAACCAGTTCATCGGCGACGGCATGCTGGCGCTGTTCGGGCTTTCGACCGACCGGCACGAGGCCTGCCGCCAGGCGCTGCGCGCCGCGGCATTGATCGCAGCCAATATCGACGAGCTGAACCAGTTTCTCAGCCACGATTTGCGCGAGCCGATCCGCTTCGGCATCGGCATCCATGGCGGCGAGGTGATCGTCGGTGATATCGGCTATCGCGACCACATGGTGTTTACGGCGCTCGGCGACGCCGTCAACGTCGCGGCGCGGCTGCAGGACATGACGAAGGCGCTGGCCTGCGAGGCCGTCATTTCCGACGAGGTGCGCGTCACCGCGGGCCTTGCCGTCGATGCCCTGCCGGCACAGGAGGTCGCGATCCGCGGCCGCAACGAGCCGATGACCGTGCGCACCGTCGAGGCGACGCGGGTGCTGTCCGCGCTGGTCGACGACCGGCGTGCGGTCGCCGCCTGACCGGTTCATCCCCCCCTCACCGAGTGTGACCTGCCGCACATCCAGCGGATGCGTTCAGCGGAGATGCTCGAACGCGTCCCGTGCCGGATGCGACTGACTGGCGATGGGTAACACTGAAACCGCGCCGCGACAGAGCTCAACGCGCATCTGAAGGAGACGACCATGCTTCGCAAAGTCACGCTTGCTCTCGCTACTGCCGCAACCCTCGGCGCCGCCGCGCTGGCGCCGACCTCGGCGTCCGCCAAGCCGTTCTTCTGGCATCCGTACCACCATCACTTCTGGGGTGGCCCGGGCATCTCCGTCGGCTTCGTCGACTCCGGCTGCTACGTCACCCGCCTGGTGATGACGCCCTACGGCTATCGCTATCGCACCGTGAACGTCTGCTACTGATCGAACCTTACCGCGGAATCGAAATGCCCCGGTCGCCTGATGCGGCCGGGGCTTTTCGTTGTTGCGACGCACCGCGGCGAAAGCTCAATTGACTTGGGGTTGTCAGGTGCGACATTTGTCGCCGCGCGCATTCCATGATGCGAAGGCGCGCAAGGCAATCTGAGCCTGGTGATGACCAGCTCGGGACAGAACAGCTTCGGAGGAAGCGGAATGCTCGATCGACGAGACTTGATGAAGTGCGCCGGGTTGGCGGCTTTGGTGACGGGGCTGGGATCAAGGGGCGCGTTCGCCCTCGACACCGTGACACTGCCCTTCGACAACGGCGAACGGCCGCTGGTGCGCTACCCGCAGAAGCGCCCAATGATCGGCCTGACCAGCCGGCCGCCGCAGCTCGAAACCCCGTTTGCGATCTTCAACGACGGCCCGCTGACGCCGAACAACGCGTTCTTCGTCCGCTATCACCTCGCCGGCATCCCCTACGACCTCGATCCGGACAAGTTCACGCTCGAGATCAAGGGCAAGGTCGACAAGCCGCTGAAGCTGTCGCTGAAGGACATCCGCAAGCTGAAGGCGACCGAGCTCGTCGCCGTCAACCAGTGCTCCGGCAACAGCCGCGGCTTCTTCAATCCGCGCGTCGCCGGTGGCCAGCTCGCCAACGGCGCGATGGGCTGCGCGCGCTGGCACGGCGTGCCGCTGAAGACCGTGCTCGACATGGCCGGCGTTCAGGCCGGCGCCAAGCAGGTCACCTTCAACGGCATGGACGGCCCGGTGATGGAGACGACGCCCGACTTCGTCAAGGCGCTCGACATCGACCATGCGCGCGACGGCGAGGTGATGCTGGCCTGGGGCATGAACGGCGAGGACCTGCCGTTCCTCAACGGCTTCCCGCTCCGCCTCGTGGTGCCGGGCTATTACGGCACCTATTGGGTCAAGCACCTCAACGAGATCACCGTGATCGACAGCGTGTTCGACGGCTTCTGGATGAAGTCCGCCTACCGGATTCCGGACACGCCGAACAATGCGGTCGAGCCCGGCACCGCACCGAAGGCGACGATCCCGATCAACCGCTTCACGGTGCGCTCGTTCATCACCAGCGTTGCCGACGGCGCCAAGCTCAAGGCCGGCCGCACCACGCTGCGCGGCATCGCCTTCGACGGCGGCAAGGGCATCAAGGAGGTCGTGGTCTCAACCGACGGCGGCAAGAGCTGGACCCAGGCCAAGCTCGGCAAGGATCTCGGCAAATACGCGTTCCGCGAATGGAAGCTGAAGGTCGCGCTTCCCGCCGGCCCTTCGGAGCTGAAGGTGCGTGCCACCAACAATGCCGGCGACACCCAGCCGATGGACCCGTTGTGGAATCCGGCGGGCTATCTGCGCAACGTCGTCGAAACCGTGCGCGTCACCGCGGCGTGAGGAGAAGCATCATGACCAGCAAGCTGCTTGCCTCCCTCGCCGCGATCGCGGCACTCTCGATCGGCGCCGCGATCGCCGCGCCCGTCAACTACACGCTTCCCGAGGAGACTGCGGCATTCAAGCCGGGCCCCAACCTCGACGTGGTGCAGAATAATTGCTCCGGCTGCCACTCGGCGGACTACATCAAGACCCAGCCGCAGGGCGAGAAGTTCAAGAAGGATTTCTGGCAGGCCGAGGTGACCAAGATGATCAAGGTCTACGGCGCGCCGATCGACCAGGCCGACGTCGGCAAGATCGTCGAGTATCTCTCCGCGACCTATTGAGACGGGGCCGATCAATCCCCGCGCGCCCGCCACAAGGCCGCGCGGGGGGCCATTGATCCAATTCGGGTCGGCGGAAGCCGGTCTTTTGCACTGCATCAATTGACCACGAAACAGGCAATCCGGCGCCAAAACCCTGCAAAGCGGGTTGTTTCCGGGCAAAAACACACCGTGGTTTGATCTACCCAGCTTTTTTCAAACTGCTATCCTGTGCGGCACGGACAAGCCGGCTTGTGCGGGGACCGGCAGGTCTGTTTTCGATTGATTCCGCGGAGACGACTGGAATGCCCAAAGGTACAGTGAAGTGGTTCAACCCGACCAAGGGTTATGGATTCATCCAGCCCGCAACGGGCGGCAAGGACATTTTCGTGCATATTTCAGCAGTTCAGAAGGCTGGTCTTCAAAGCCTCAACGAAGGCCAGTCGGTTGAATACGAAGAGATCGCGAATCGCGGCAAGACGTCAGCCGAGAACCTCAAGGTCTAGCGCTCCGCGCGAGATCCAGCGGCGCACTCTCGGACACCATCCGGGAGTGAGGGCCGATCCAACATCACATGCGTGACGTTCGGCGGAGCGGGCACGATGCCCGCGCGCCACGGTATTGTACTTTTTTCCGGCCGCCTTCGATCGCGTGCCGACGCTTATCCTTTGCGCCGGGACGACGCGCGGCTGCTGCGTTGGCGCGTCACAGACAGGTGCCGCCGCCCTGCCCGGTGCCGCACGGCACCCGCTTCGACAATTCCTCGATCTTGCGCTTCGACTCCGCTTGCGCCAGCACGTCGAACACGCTCGACGGTGCGAGCTGCGTCGCCTTGCGGAAGTCCTCGGTCGCCTTGTCGGTGTGATTGAGCGCCTCATGCGCCTTGGCGCGGGCGAACAGCCCCTCCACCGTCTCCTTCTGCGCAATCGCCCGGTCGAGATCTTCGACCGCCTTGTCGTAGTTGCGCAGCGCCGACCAGGTGATGCCGCGCAACGTCAGCGCCGGCAGATAATCGGGCCGCGCAGCGAGGACGAAGTTGAGATCCTTCATCGCGTCGTCCGGCTTCTTGAGCCCAAGGTAGGCCCGCGCGCGCAGCACATGCGGAAACGCGTCGTTGGGTGTCTTCGTGACGATCTGATCGAGCGCGGCGATGGCGCGATCGAACTGCGAAGACGTCAGCATTGCGAGCCCGCGGCCGAGCTGGGCCGTGGGATTGTTGGGGCTTCGCTCCAGCACGCCGTTGATATCGACCAGCCCTTCATCGGTACGGCCCTTGAGCATCAGCGCCAAGCCGCGCCACGATTTGGCGATCGGATTGGTCGGCACCAGCGCCAGCGCCTGATCGAAATCCAGCAGCGCCTTGTCTAGCTGGTTGAGTCCGACATAGACGACCCCGCGTTCGGTGTAGGCCAACGCCTCCTTGGCATTGAGCGAGATCGAATGGTCGTAGTCGGCGAGCGCGTCCTGCACCTTGCCGGTGCCGGCCTTGACGAGGCCGCGCGCCAGGTAAGCCAGCGAACTGTTCGGATCGAGCGTGATGGCGCGGCCGGCATCAGTCATGGCCTCGTCGAACTGCCGCATGCCGGCGGCATTGAGCGCGCGGAAGGCCAGCAGTTGCGGATCGTTCGGCTTGAGCTTGAGCAGCTCGGTGAGATCGTTGCGCGCCTCCGCCATCCGGCCGAGCCGTGAATAGGCCAGCGCGCGCAGCCGCAGCGCAGCCTCGTTGCGGGGATCGCCGCTCAGCACCTGGGTGAGATTGGCGACGGCACCCGCATAGTTGCCCTGCACGACGAACTGCCTGGCCTGCTCGACCTGCTGGTTACCCGCGGCCGGCGCCGGCCCGGATGGCCGCGCGGCCGTTGCGCCTGGAGCCGGCGTCGCCGGCGATTGCGGGGCCGCGCCGGCCTTGGCCAGCTCGGCCTGCATCGCGAGCGCCTGCTGGCGCTGCTGCTGGATCTCCTTGTTGTCGGGAAGAAACGTCAACAGCCGGTCGAAGTCGCCGATGGCCCTGACGTAGTCGCCCTTGGCGCTGTAGAGCTGGGCACGGGCGAAATAGGCGTTGCGTTCGGTCTGCGGCGCCTGCGCGATCGCACGCGAGAAATCCTCGATCGCGTGATCGATGTCGCCCTTGCGACGATAAGCCTGGCCGCGCCAATAGAACGCGTTCGGCGTGCTTGCATTGACGGCGATCGCGGTATTGGCGTCGGCCAGCGCCGCATCGGGCTGGCCGGATTCGACATAGGCCCGCGCGCGTCCGACATGGGCGGCGGGAAGATCCTGCCGCAGCGTGATCGCCTCGCCGTAATCGGAGATCGCATCGGTCCAGGCGTGCTGGTCGGCGCGCAGATTGCCGCGCGCCAGGAAGCCGAACGGATTCTTCGGCTCGAGCTCGATCGCGTGATCGAAATCGGCGCGCGCCTGATCGAGGCTGCCTTTGCGCTGCCGAAGATAGCCGCGCGCGATCAGCGCGGGCACGAATTGCGGGTTCAGCTGCAATGCCGCATCGGTATCGCTCGACGCCTGATCGATCTTGTTGCGAGCGATGTAGAACCGCGAGCGGCCGGTAAACGCCTTGGTCCGATCCTCCGTGGAGCGTGCGGCATCATCGATGATGCCCGAACACGCAGCCTCGGCCCTTTCCGTCGGTGGGCCGCCGCAGTCCTCGACATCACCCGCGCGGGCCGGGTCGGCGAGCGCAGGCCACAACAACAGCGCAAGCGCGGGCAATAATGAGAAGCGAACACCGCTGATCGCGGCATCGATGCAGGTCGAACGTGAACGCATGTCGTAGCCTCGGGTTGACCGAATGCTGCCCGTCTTAATGCGTCAGTTGGTTCTTATGGTGATGCGGCGCGGAACGTTGATTCGAACCCTTCGAGTTCGGTTCCAGCGTCAATGACGCGGATCGCCTTCCCTACAATGAATGCGGATGGAACACCACGGAACGCGCGCGGCAGAAACGATCAGCCGTTCAATCTTCCGTCACCCACTGCGCAACGGTCATGACATCGGGCGGTTGCAGATAGCCGCGTGGCCAGAGATCGACGGCCCATTCCACCTTGGTGGCGCGTTCGAGCAGAACGGCGGTGTTGTGCGGCGTCTGCCCCAGCGAAAATCCACGGTAGTGCGGATTCCCGACGTCGTGGAACTTGAACAGGTTCCACGTCTGCATCACCAGCATCAGGCTGGTCGTGTTGCGGGTGGTGTCCCAACAGTCGTAATTGTGCTGGTCGTCGTTGGCGCGGAAGTCTGCTTTCGCGACGCGCTTGTTGGTGCCGAGGATCGGGCCCATCCGGCGGTCGAACCAGATCACGGCCTTTTGCACGGCCGCGCGTTCGGCGGCGGCATTGGCACGGCCGGTGGCCATGATCCGGGTCAGGGCGGCTCTGTCGGCCGCGCTGAAGTCGAGCATCTCGCGGCGCCGGCAGACGAAGCCGTAGCAGACCGTCATCGTCGACGCCGACGGCGGATAGATCGACACCGATGTGTAGAGCTGCATGATGCCGGAGCTGAGCTCGGCCGCAGGGGCCGGCGTCGTCGCGAACAGGGACAAGATCGCTGCGCACAACGCGCCGGCAGCCCCGGTTCGCTTCGCACGTATCGGCTTCTTGGCATTATCCATGTCGCGGCCCCCATTCGGGGGAGAATTATCGCGGGTGCGCCGCGATGCCAAGACATCCGGCGCATGGCTGTGGATCAGATCAGCCGACCGGCAGCGGCGCATCGCGCTTGACTTCCTCCATCACCGCGTAGGTTCGCGTCTCGCGCACGCCCGGCAGCGCCAGCAGCGTTTCGCCGAGAAACCGGCGATAGGCGGTCATGTTGGCGACGCGCGCCTTGACCAGATAGTCGAAGCCGCCGGCCACCATGTGACACTCCAGCACCTCAGGCGCGGTCTGCACCGCCTTGGCGAAGCGCTCGAACACATCGGGCGTGGTCTTGTCGAGCAGCACCTCGACGAACACCAAGAGGCCAAGGCCGAGCCGGTGCGGATTGAGCCGCGCGCCATAGCCCTCGACGAAGCCGTCGCGCTGCAGCCGCTTCAGCCGTTCGCCGACCGAGGTCGGCGACAGGCCGATCCGCTCAGCCAGCTCCACATTGGCAATCCGGCCATCCCCTTGCAGGATCGAGAGGATTTTGCGGTCTGTCTTGTCAATCTCTGTCATATTTGCGGCCAAAGTTGAAACACTCCAGATTTTCTAAGGCAAATCTGCTAATTTGTCTATCGAACTACGGTCCACGGGCGCGTAGGTGTTCCCGTGCAACCCCCAGGAACTGCCCGAGGAACCGCTATGCCAGACCCGCTCCCGTCCCCGTTCAGCGCGCCCTACGCCCCCGATGACACGGCGATCGCCGGCCGCCTGCGCCAGGACGCCAGGCTGGGCGCGGACCAGGAGGCCAGGGTCGACCGCACCGCGACGCGCCTGATCGAGGCGATCAGGGCCAATGATGATCCGCTCGGCGGGGTCGAGGACATGCTGCGGGAGTTCGCGCTGTCGACCAAGGAAGGGTTGGCGCTGATGGTGCTGGCGGAGGCGCTGCTCCGGGTGCCCGACGCGCGCACCGCCGACCAGTTCATCGAGGACAAGCTCGGCCAGGGCGACTTCGTCAATCACGAGACCAAATCCAGCGCGTTCCTGGTCAACGCCTCCGCCTGGGCGCTCGGCATGTCTGCGCGCGTGATCCAGCCCGGTGAAACACCGCAGGGAACGATAGGCCGGCTGACCAAGCGGCTCGGCGCGCCGGCGGTGCGCGCCGCGACGCGGCAGGCGATGCGGCTGATGGGCAGCCATTTCGTGCTCGGCGAGACCATCGAGGCGGCGCTGACGCGTGCGCAAGCGCACACCGCGCGCGGCTCGCGCTATTCGTTCGACATGCTCGGCGAGGGCGCGCGCACCGCCGACGATGCAAGCCGCTATTTCGAATCCTACGCCCGCGCGATCGAGGCGATCGGCAAGGCGGCCGGCGATCAGCCCCTGCCCGACCGGCCCGGCATCTCGGTCAAGCTCTCCGCGCTGCATCCGCGGTTCGAGGCGGTCAGCCACGCACGGGTGATGAGCGAGCTGGTGCCGCAACTGATCGATCTGGCGCGCCGCGCCAAGGCCTACGACCTCAACTTCACCGTCGATGCCGAGGAGGCCGACCGACTGGAGCTGTCGCTCGACGTCATCGCCGCCGCGTTCGCCGACCCGTCGCTCGCCGGCTGGAGCGGCTTTGGCCTCGCCATCCAGGCCTATCAGAAGCGCGCCACCGACGTGATCGACTATGTCGATGCGCTGACGCGCGCCCTCGACCGCAAGATGATGGTGCGCCTCGTCAAGGGCGCCTATTGGGACACCGAGATCAAGCGCGCGCAGGAACGCGGGCTCGACGGCTATCCGGTGTTCACGCGCAAGGCGATGACCGATTTGAACTACGTCGCCTGCGCGCGAAAGCTGCTGGCGCTGCGGCCGCGGCTGTTTCCGCAATTCGCGACCCACAACGCGCTGACGGTCGCGACCATCCTCGAACTCGCGGACGATGCCGCGAGCTTCGAATTCCAGCGGCTGCACGGCATGGGCGAAGCGCTCTACGCCCAGCTCGGCCAGGATCGCCCTGACATCGCCCACCGCACCTATGCGCCCGTCGGCAGCCACCGCGACCTGCTCGCCTATCTGGTGCGGCGCTTGCTCGAGAACGGTGCGAACTCGTCGTTCGTGGCGCTGGCAGCGGACAATCGCGTCTCCATCGTGGACCTGTTGCGCCGCCCGGCCGACACCATCAGTGCCGACAACAATGCGGCGCATTCCGGGATTCCGCTGCCGACCGATCTTTATCGGCCACAGCGCGAGAATTCGCACGGCATCGAATTCGGTGAACGAAAAGCGCTCGACGCGCTGACATCGGCGATTGCGGCCGAGCGCAATGCTGCACCCAACACGGTCGCTACGTCGACAATCGAGCAGGCGAATGCCGCCGTCGCGGCTGCGCGCGGCGGCTTCAAGGCCTGGAACGCGACGCCGGCCACACAACGCGCCGCTATGCTGGACAAGGCTGCCGATCTGCTCGAGCAGCGCCGCGCCCACTTCCTCGCCCTGCTGCAGAACGAAGGCGGCAAGACACTCGACGACGCGCTCTCCGAGGTGCGCGAGGCGATCGACTTCTGCCACTACTATGCGGCGCTCGGCCGGACGCTGTTCGGGCAAGGCGAGACGATGCCTGGGCCGACCGGCGAGAGCAACGTATTGGAGCTGCGCGGCCGCGGCGCGTTCGTCGCGATCTCGCCGTGGAATTTCCCGCTCGCGATCTTCCTCGGCCAGGTCACGGCGGCGCTGATGGCCGGCAATGCGGTGATCGCAAAGCCGGCCGAGCAGACCCCGCGCATCGCGGCCGAGGCCGTCGCCCTGCTGCATGAGGCGGGCGTACCGAGATCGGCGCTGCATCTGGTCCGGGGCGACGGTGCTATCGGCGCCGCGCTGGTCGGCCATCCCGCCATTGCCGGCGTGGTCTTCACCGGCTCGACCGAGGTGGCGCGCTCGATCAACCGGACACTCGCCGCCAAGGACGGTCCGATCGTGCCGCTGATCGCCGAGACCGGCGGCATCAATGCGATGATCGTCGACGCCACCGCGCTGCCCGAGCAGGTCGCCGACGACGTCGTCACCTCGGCGTTCCGCTCCGCCGGCCAGCGCTGCTCGGCGCTGCGGCTGCTGTTCGTGCAAGACGACGTCGCCGACCGCATGATCGAGATGATCGCGGGCGCCGCGCGCGAATTGAAGATCGGCGATCCCTCGCAACCGTCGACGCATATCGGACCGGTGATCGATGCGGAGGCCAAGCAGCGGCTCGACGCGCATATCGCGCGGATGAAAAAGGAGGCGCGGGTGCATCTCGCCGGCGAGGCGCCGGCCGGTACGTTCGTCGCGCCGCATATCTTCGAGCTGTCGTCGGCAAGCCAGCTAACCGAAGAGGTGTTCGGTCCGATCCTCCATGTCGTGCGCTATCGCGCCGAGCGGCTCGGCGACGTGCTGGCTGCGATCGAGGCGTCCGGCTTCGGACTGACGCTCGGCGTCCATTCCCGCGTCGACGATACGATCGAACATGTGATCGAGCGCCTTCAGGTCGGCAACATCTATGTCAACCGCAACATGATCGGCGCGGTCGTCGGCGTGCAGCCGTTCGGCGGCAGCGGCCTCTCCGGCACCGGCCCCAAGGCCGGCGGCCCGCATTACCTTGCGCGCTTCGCCACCGAGCAGACGATCACGATCAACACCGCCGCCGCGGGCGGCAATGCCGCGCTGATGGCAGGGGTGGAGTAGTCGGACGCGTCATTGCGAGGAGCGAAGCGACGAAGCAATCCATCTATCCCCGAGATGAGGTATGGATTGCTTCGCTCCGCTCGCAATGACGGTCAACAACCCGTTGCATCATCACCCCGAGATGGGTCAAATGGCCGCTCAACGGGATCATCGCACACGATAATTCCAGCTACCGGAAAAACACCAACAAGCGCCACGGGAGCGACGGCACGATGGAAAAAGGCATTTTTGACGGGCTCAAGGTCCTGGACTGCGCGAGCTTCATCGCGGCGCCCGCGGCCGCCACCGTGCTGTCCGACTTCGGCGCCGACGTCATCAAGATCGAGCCGCCGGGCGCCGGCGATCCCTACCGCAACCTGCCCAATTTGCCAGGCTATCCCGCAAGCGAGCACAATTTCGCGTGGATGCTGGAGGCCCGCAACAAGAAGAGCCTCGCACTCGACCTCACCAAATCAGAGGCACGCGAGGTGCTCTACAAGCTGGTCACTGAAGCCGACGTGTTCATCACCAACATGCCGCCGCAGGTGCGCCAGAAGCTCGGCATCACCCACGATCATCTCGCCCATCTCAACGACCGGCTGATCTACGCCTCGTTCACCGGCTACGGCGAGAAAGGCGAAGAGGCCAACAAGCCCGGCTTCGATTCCAACGCCTATTGGGCCCGCTCCGGCCTGATGGATCTGGTGCGCGCCGACGAGGACACCGCGCCGGCCCGTTCGGTCGCCGGCATGGGCGACCATCCCTGCGCGATGGCGTTCTACGGCGCGATCGTCACCGCGCTGTTCCAGCGTGAGAAGACCGGCAAGGGCTCGCACGTCTCGACCAATCTGATGGCCAACGGCGTCTGGGCCAACGGCGTACTGGCGCAGGCCAAGCTCGCCGGCGCCAAGTTCAAGAAGCGCAAGCCGCGCGAAGAGGCGCTCAACGCCGTCACCAACCACTACAAGTGCAGGGATGGCCGCTGGCTGATCCTGTCGCTGCTCAACGAAGACCGGCAGTGGCCGACCTTGGCGCGCTGCATGGGTCGCGAGGATCTCGTCGCCGATGCGCGCTTTGCTACCAAGGCGGACCGCCATGCGCGCTCGGTCGAGCTGATCAAGATCTTCGACGAGGTGTTCGCCGGCAAGGATCTCGCCGAATGGCGCAAGATCCTCGACGGCAACGGCCTCGTGTTCGGCGTCGTCGGCATCCTCGACGACATTCCGAACGACAAGCAGATGATCGAGAACGAGGTGCTGGTGCGCTTCGAGAACGACACCATGCTGACCGTCAACAGCCCGATCTTCATCGACGGCGCCAAGAAGGTGCAGCCGCGCAAGCCGCCCGAGGTCGGGGAGCATTCCGACGAGATCCTGCGCCAGGCCGGCTACGACGAGGCCACGATCCAGAAGCTGCGCGCGTCGGGCGCAGTGGCGTAGCGAACCGACCACCGCTGCGAGTAGCCCGGATGGAGCGAAGCGAAATCCGGGACAGATCTCGCAACGGGTTGCGATCCCGGATTGCGCTGCGCTCCATCCGGGCTACGAGGCTCATGCGAACCGGTATCCACTTCGCTCGAAAACGCTTTGGCTATCGCTTCATCCAGGCCCAGACGATGGCCACCACGATGATGCCGATGATGACCGCGAGCCCGATCGCCCAGCTGCTGACGCGGACGGCGCTGACCGCCTGACGCTCGGCCTCGTTGGCCGCGATCTCGCGGTTGCGCTGCTTGTTGTCCTCGGAAGCACTCATCGGGCCGGTCTCCGGTCAGAGCTGTCAGGTCCAGGCAAGCTCGACTGTAGCATCAAATAATGACGCGGAGCCGCTCCGGTTCCGGCTGAAATTAGCGGCCCTTCACGAAGCACATGCCCATGCGGGAGGTTTTCCCGGCAACCTGGCATGCGAGCCCCTCGGCACAGGTCCAGCCGCGGAAGCTGCGGTCGGTCTCGGCCGGCTTGGCACCCGGCAGATAGCAGTGCGCGCCCCAGCCGTCGCTGTATTCGGTGCCGGCGAGCTCCGCGCCGGCGCGCTGCTGCGGCCGGTTGGAGAAGCCGCGCGAAAAGTCCGGCGCCTTGCCGTCGCGAAAGCTCGCGAGGATATCGCGGCGGCGAGGCTGGTCGCCGAAGAAATGCGGCGAGGCCGGCACCACGGTGGAGTTCGACGGCTTTGCCGCCATCCAGTCGACGCCGGGGAAATGGAAGCCGCCGATGCCGCGGGTCTGGTGGCAGCCCGCGCAGGTGACGTCGTTGAGGCGCCGCTCGAAGCCGGCCAGCGACTGGATGTTCTGCAGCTTCGTTCCGTCGGCGGCGGCCGTCTGCAACGCCCCGACGACGTCGCCCTCCGAGAACACCGCATTGCCGGCTCCGCCCTCGCCCTGCACCATCCCGAACTCGGGCTGCAGATCGCTGATGTCAAAACCGATTGGGGTCGGCGCGACGGCACCGGTCGCCAGGAAACGATCGGGGACCAGCAAGGTGCCGCGATCGAGCTCGGCAAAATGTTGGGGATCGAGCAGCCAGGCCTTGAAGTCGCGCTTCAATCCCTCGTCGGCCAGGATGCGGTCGCGATCAATCTGGTTCTCCAGCGGCGCCTCGGCAAAGCGTTTTGCCGCGCTGTCATAGTCGAACACCTTCAGCAGATAGTCGGTGCGGAAGTCGCGCACCACGGATTTCGGCGCGTGGGCGATCTGCAGATTGGTCTCGATGCGATCGATATTCCGCGCGTCGATCAAATCGAGCGGCCCGTCCTTGCCGGACAGTTTCTCCATCGTCGGCGGCGCGCTGGCGGTCGCGAGCCAGCGGCGCGCGATTTCGCGGCAGCTGAGCGACGCGTCATTGCCGCCGCCCTTCGCCTTCAGCACCAGGTTCAGCGTCATCGGCAGCCGCTGTGACACCGCGTTCTCGCCGATCGGCGGCACATCGGTGCGGGTCAGCCGGTAGATCAGCCGGATCTCGCCGCAATCTTTCGGCGCCACATAGGCGCGGTCCATGCGGTTGACGATGCCGGCCAGCACGAAGCGAACATCGGGGGATTCGAACAGCGCACGGTCGAACAGCTGGAATGCAAAGCCGTCACCGACCCCGATGCCCTCGTTCGGCAAGCTCGCTTTGTGCTTCGCGACATAGCGATCGAATTCGCGATCGAGCGCCTCGCGCACCGGCACCATCGCAGGCAACCCGAACAGATCGCGGTTGGACAGCGGCGTATCGGCGGAGCGTTCCGGCGCGAGCATCCGGCCGAGGCCAAAGCGGCTTTGATCGAGCTCGCGCAGAACGGCGGGATCGATCATCGCCGCGCCGCGCTCGAGCGCGCGATCCTCGGCGGCACCTGCAGGCACGGCGCCGCCAAGCAGAACGGATATCAGCAGGAGGCATTTCAGCACACGGCTCATGCCCCACTAACACCGCGCGGCAAACGCTATTCAAGAAAAAAGGCGCTTCACATCGCGGTGAAGCGCCTTGGTATCGTCGTCTTTCCGCAATCAACGCGAGACGATCAGACCCTTGCTGGTGACGACCACCCAACGGCCGTCCTGCTTGCGGATGGCGTCGACGCGGCCAAGGCCCGGCACGGGATCGCCGGCATAGACCTCATAGATGCCGCCGCGGCCCTCGATCAGTGCGCCGCCATTGCCGACGTCGCGCAGCGCCCAGCCATCGACCACCGGCAGGCGGCCGACCTCGGGCCTCGGGGCGGCA
>NZ_LGHK01000253.1 GCF_001908235.1 Bradyrhizobium sp. NAS96.2 | reverse complement strand
CGCTTGCGGGGGAGGTCGGCGCGTAGCGCCGGGTGGGGGCTCTCTCCACAGAATGACTCGTGGAGAGAGCCCCCACCCCGACCCTCCCCGCAAGCGGGAGAGGGAGGAAGAACTCACGCCGTCTTCGCCGCCTTCAATCCGAGCCGCTTCTCCACGGCGTCGCGCATCACGAATTTCTGGATCTTGCCGGTCACCGTCATCGGGAATTCCTCGACGAACTCGACATAGCGCGGGATCTTGTTGTGGGCGATCTGGCCCTGGCAGAAGGCGCGCACCTCGTCGGCGGTCAGCGTCTCGCCTTGGCGGACTCTGACCCAGGCGCACAGCTCCTCGCCATAGCGCTGATCGGCGACGCCGAAGATCTGGACGTCCTGGATCTTCGGATGGCGGTAGAGGAACTCTTCGATCTCTCGGGGATAAAGGTTCTCACCGCCGCGGATCACCAGGTCCTTGATGCGGCCGACGATGTTGCAATAGCCTTCGTCGTCGATCACGGCGAGATCGCCGGTGTGCATCCAGCCATTGGCGTCGAGCACCTCGCCTGTCTTTTCCTTCTCGTCCCAATAGCCGAGCATGACGCTGTAGCCGCGGGTGCAGAGTTCGCCGCGCTCGCCGCGCGGCACCACCTTGCCATCGAGATCGACCACCTTGACCTCGACATGCGGATGGATGCGGCCGACGGTGGAGACGCGGCGCTCCAAGGGATCGTCTGTCGCGCTCTGGAAGCTCACCGGGCTGGTCTCGGTCATGCCGTAGGCGATCGTCACCTCGCGCATGTTCATCTCGGTGTTGACGCGCTTCATCACCTCGATCGGGCAGGGCGCGCCGGCCATGATGCCGGTGCGCAGCGACGACAGATCGAAGCGAGAGAACTCGGGATGATCGAGCTCGGCGATGAACATGGTCGGCACGCCGTACAGCGTGGTGCATTTCTCCTGCGCAATTGTCGTCAGCGTCGCCAAGGGATCAAATCCTTCGCCGGGATAGACCATGGTGGTGCCGAGCGTGACCGAGGCGAGATTGCCCATCACCATGCCGAAGCAATGATAGAGCGGCACCGGAATGCAGATGCGGTCCTGCTCGGTCAGGCGCATGGCGCGGCCGGTGAAGTAGCCGTTGTTGAGGATGTTGTGGTGGGTCAGCGTCACGCCCTTGGGCGAGCCGGTAGTGCCGCTGGTGAATTGAATATTGACGGGATCGTCGAATTGCAGGCTCGCGCCGAGCGCCGCAAGTTGCTCATGATGGCGCTCGCCGCCCATCTGCGCGATCGCATCGAACGGAATCGTGCCCGGCGCCGCCGGTCCGCCGATCTGGATCACCGCGCGCAGCTGCGGCAGCCGCGCCGAGCGCAATTGGCCGGGCTCCGAGCTCGCTAGCTCGGGCAGCAGCGTGTTCAGCATCTCCATATAGGCCGAGGTCTTGAACGCGGTTGCCGTCACGATCGCGGCGCAACCGACCTTGCCGAGCGCGAATTCGAGCTCGCTCAAGCGATACGCCGGATTGATGGTGACGAGGATTAATCCTGCTTTCGCCGCGGCGAATTGCGTCAGCGTCCATTCCGGCCGGTTCAGCGACCAGATGCCGATCCGCTCGCCGGGTTGCAGGCCGACCGCAAGGAACCCCGCCGCCAAGGCCTCGACCCGCTCGGCGAACTCGTTCCAGGTCCAGCGCACATTGTGGCTGGGCGAGACCAGCGCCTCGCGGTCGCCCCAGCGTGCGCGTGCGCGGTCGAGGCTGCGGCCGATGGTTTCGCCGAGCAGTGGCGTATCGGAAATGCCGCAGACATAGCTGTCTGCCTTGGGTGTGGGTGCCAAGCTCATCCTCCTCGTGTTCGTGTCGCACTTTTTTTTGCGCGATCTTAGTGGTTTGGCACTGGCAGGACAGGCCCGACCTATGGCGGGTATGAAAAATCCCTCCCCGCGAGGGGAGGGATTGCTCATTACTTGGCTGGAACCTTACGCCGCCCTCTGCCCGCTGCCGGCATCGAGGCCGGCGTAGATGCCCTTCTCGAAGCCTGCGAAGGCCTCGAGGCTATGTTTGTCGGCGAACGGCAGCAGCTGGGTCAGGATCACGCCGCAGACGTCGCGCGACGGATCGATCCAGTAATAGGTGTTGGCAAGGCCCGCCCAGGCGAGACTGCCGGGGCTGCGGCCTTCCGGCGTCTTGGCGGTGTTGATGAGGAAGCTCAGCCCCCACTTCTTGATCATATCAGGATAGAGATCGACATCGTTGGTGTATGGCGGCGCCGCGGTCGTCATCTTGCCGACGGTGAGATCGCCCATCTGGTTCTGCCCCATGGCCGCGACGGTCTCGGGCTTCAACAGCTGGTTGCCATTGCCTTTGCCCTTGTTGAGGATCATCTGGCAGAACTTGATGTAGTCGGCCGCGGTCGAATACAGGCCGCCGCCACCCATGTGGAATTCAGGGTTCTGCTCGAGCTCGAATGGCATCGCGGCGAGCGTGCCGTCCTCGCCGCGGGCATGCATGCCGACCAGCCGCTTGCGCATGTCGTCCGAGATCTTGAAGCCGGTGTCGCTCATGCCGAGCGGCGCGAACATGTTGTCACGCAGATACGCATCGAGCTTCTTGCCCGATGCTGCTTCCACGGCCTTGCCGACGAAGTCGATATTGATGCCGTATTCCCAGCGTGTGCCGGGCTCGTTCGCGAGCGGAGTCTTCAGCGCGGCATTCAGGCAGGAGATGATCCCGGGCGTGCCGGTCTTCTCCATATATTTCCCCATGTCGGCGTTCCACAGGTCGTAGCAGAAGCCGGCGGTGTGGGTCATGAGCTTGCGCAGCGTGATTGGGGTCTTGGCCGGGCGCAATTTCGGCTCGCCTTTGGCGTCGAACCCCTCGAGCACCTGCGGCGCGGCGAGGTCGGGCAACAGCTTGCCGATCGGCTCATCGAGCGAGAGCTTGCCCTGCTCCACGAGCTGCATCGCGCCCGCTGATGTCACAGCCTTGGTCATCGAGGCGATCCAGAACACGCTGTCCGCGGTCATCGGATCGCTCTTGGAAAGGTCGCGCTTGCCGAACGCGCCCTCGTAAATCACGTCCTTGCCGGTGGCCGCGACTGCGACCACGCCGGGAATCTCCTTTGCCTCGCTCTTTTGACGCAAAACCTGATCGATCTGAGCCTTGCTCTGCATTGGGCCTTCCTCCGGTGGGTTTATTGTTTTGAAGTGGGGGGATCATCCTCCCGCTTGTCGGGTCCCGCAAGGCGGGCGCGCGATGCGATGGTGTCGCGATGTCGTGAAGGCGGACAGGAACGACCTGGCTCAGAGGGTGTTCACCACGCGCGCAGATTTTGCGGTGGACTCCGTACCGGTCCCGGTGACCCCGCAAGGCGGCCACGGTAACGTGATCGGCAGATTGATTTTCGTACCTGTTTTTTTGCATTAACGCATTCAGATCGCTGCACAAACGGTGCGGCGGATTGGGCTCGATTTGACGAAAAAGATCGTCATTTTGCGCCTCGCGGGGGCGCAGCAATGATTTCGACCTGGAGTGAATGGAAGCGCTATCCGCGGCCGGGCCGCGGCGAGAATATCGAAGCGCCGGTCAGCCCAGGCCTCTACGAAGTCCGCTACGCAGGTACCGGCGCGCTGCACTCGTTCGAGGCCGTCGACAATGTCGCGCAGGCGCTGGCGCTGCTGCAGACCGGCACCAAGTCGTGGTTCGGCCGCCGCGATGCGCGGGCGCAGGCCGACCTCGAATACCGGACTTGCGCGACCTCGACCAAGGCGGATGCCAAGGCCGCGGCCGAGCGTATGATCGGCCGCCGCGAAACCTACATGTCGGGCGGCGCGGTCTAAGCGCCGGCGCATGAAGGAAGCTCGCGTGCCAGCCCTCAATATTGCTTGAAGCAGGGTCGCGCCCGGCGCCGGTGCATCGCAACGGCTTTCCGACTATATAGGCCGCGAATACCCCCCAAAGAAATTCCAGGAGTAACGCCATGACCCCGCCCATTGCCGCACGCGCCACGCAATCCGCAGCGTCCTCCCTGCAAAGCCGTCTGAAGGATCCGTCGCTGCTGCGCGATCGCTGCTACATCGACGGCGCCTGGGTCGGTACACCCGAGTTCGCCGTCAACAACCCGGCGACCGGCAATGAGCTGATCAAGATCCCGCAGCTCAGCGCCGACGACGCGACCAAGACCGTCGAGGCCGCGCAGCGCGCCTTTCCGGCCTGGGCCAAGCTCACCGCCAAGCAGCGCTCCAACATTTTGCGCAAATGGTTCGACCTGATCATTGCCAATCGCGAGGACCTCGCGCTGATCCTGACCTCCGAGCAGGGCAAGCCGCTGGCGGAAGCGCTCGGCGAAGTCGATATCGGTGCGGCCTATGTCGAATTCTTCGCGGAGGAGGCCCGCCGCGTTTATGGCGAGACCATTCCGACCCAGCGTCCGGATGCCCGCCTGCTCGCGATCCGGCAGCCGATCGGCGTCTGCGGCGCCATCACGCCGTGGAACTTCCCGAACTCGATGATCACGCGCAAGGTGTCGCCGGCGCTCGCCGCCGGCTGCACTGTGGTGCTGAAGCCCGCCAACGAGACGCCGCTGTCGGCGCTCGCGCTCGCGGCGCTGGCCGAGAAGGCCGGCGTGCCGAAGGGCGTGTTCAACATCATCACCGGTGATGCGCCGCCGATCGGCAAGGTGCTGTGCGAGCATCCGGCGGTGCGCTTCGTCGGCTTCACCGGATCGACCGAGGTCGGCAAGATCCTGTACCGGCAGGCTGCGGTCGGTGTGAAGAAGCTCGGCCTCGAGCTCGGCGGCAACGCGCCGTTCGTGGTGTTCGACGATGCCGACATCGATGCGGCGGTCGAAGGCGCCATCGTCTCGAAGTACCGCAACATGGGCCAGACCTGCGTCTGCGCCAACCGTCTCTATGCCCAGGACAAGATCTACGACCAGTTCGTGCAGAAGCTCTCGAAGAAGGTCGCGGAGATGAAGATCGGTGATGGCACGGAAGCTGGCGTGACGCAGGGACCGCTGATCAACATGGAAGCGATCGAAAAGGTCGAGCGGCACATTGCCGACGCGGTGAAAGGCGGCGCCAAGATCGTGACTGGCGGCAAGCGCTCCTCGCTCGGCCGCAGCTTCTTCGAGCCGACCGTGCTGTCGGATGTGCGGCCGGACGCGCTGGTGGCGCACGAAGAGACCTTCGGCCCGCTCGCGCCGGTGATCCGCTTCAAGGACGAGGCCGATGTGATTGCGATGTGCAACGCCTCGCCGTTCGGCCTCGCCTCCTATTTCTATTCGCGTGATATCGGCCGCGTCTGGCGCGTCGCCGAGGCGCTGGAGTCGGGCATGGTCGGCGTCAACTCCGGCCTGATCACGACCGAGGTCGCCCCGTTCGGCGGCGTCAAGGAAAGTGGCCTCGGCCGCGAAGGCTCGCGTCACGGCATGGATGAATATGTCGAGATCAAATACGTGATGATGGCCGGCGTCTGATCGCCGTCATCGTCTGTTCGCTTGAGCCCGGCGCTGATTGAAGCAGCGCCGGGCTTTTGCTTGATCGCACGCTTGTCGATCTGTTCGTTTGCCGCCATTCGGATCGCTGCGACAATTCACCGCGTCCGACCGCGACGCCGATCGCATCGAGAATCTCTCTAATCTCGAAAGGGCCGTCAGAAAGCCGCAGAAGTGCGCAGTCTTCGATGAAGCACTAGCCGGAACGCGGAAGCCGCCACATCGACGTCGTCTCGTGCAGCAGGTTTCATCCCCATCGCTTAGATGCGTTCTAGTTGGCGTCACCGCGCGTGATGCTTATGCCCCGGTCGTCGCGCTCGAACTCTGACGATGTTCGAGACGAAACCAAGAAAAAGACTCCGGGGACCTCATGCCCGTCACCTCAAATGTTCCATGCGCATTCCGACTCGCGTGCGCGTCGCTGCTTCTGACTGCGGTCCCCTCGCTCGCGCAGTCGCCGGAGCAGCCACCCGTAAGCAGTGCCGCACCGCTTCCGCCGGTCGTCGTGGCCGCGCCACAGCATCGAAGCTCGCCGGTTCGGCGGCCGTCATCGTCGCGTTCGGCACGCTCGTCGGCAGCGCATCAGGCGAGCAGGCGTGAGCACGCGCCGACACCAGCGGCCGCACCGACCGCCGGCGCACAGCAGGCGGCGTTGCCGGTGCCCTATATCGGCGGCCAGGTCGCGCGTGGCGGACAACTCGGCCTGCTCGGCAACAAGGACTATATGGACACGCCGTACAGCCAGACGAGCTACACGGAGAAGACGATCCGCGATCAGCAGGCAACCAGCGTCGCGGAAGTGCTGACGAATTCCGATCCTTCGGTGCGTGCTGCGATCGGCAGCAGCAACCGCTACGACGCGCTGACCATCCGCGGCTTCCGGATCGAGAACAGCGAGATCGCGTTGAACGGGCTCTACGGTCTCGTTCCGGCCTATCGCGTCAACCCGGCTCCGATCGAGCGCATCGAGCTGCTCAAGGGACCGGCTGCCTTCCTCAGCGGAATGGCCCCGCAAGGCAGCATCGGCGGCACGGTCAACGTCGTGACCAAGCGGGCGGCGGAAGACCTGACGCGCCTGACCGCCGGCTACATCTCGGACGGACGTTTCGGCACGGAGCTCGATCTCGCGCGCCGCTATGGCGAACAGAAGGAGTGGGGTGTCCGCTTCAACGGCGGGATCGACGGCGGCAACACCAGCATCGACCGGCAGTCCGTGCGCAATGGCGTCGGCTCGCTCGGCGTCGACTACCATGGCGAACGCTTCCGCTGGTCCGCCGACATCATCTCCCAGGATGACTGGATGAAGGCCGCCCAGCGCGGCTACACGCCGGTGCACGGCATCGCGATGCCGGGCGCGCCCGATCCACGCATCAATCTGGCGCAGCCGTTCGACTATGCGCGGTCGCGCAGTCTGACCGGCCTGACCCGTGCGGAATACGATCTGAGCAACAACGTCACTGCGTTTGGCGCGATCGGCGGCAATGAATTCCGTTACGACAAGCGGGAAGATCCGGGCGCGACGATCCTCAACACGGCGGGCGATGCCTTGGGTACGTCCCGCTTCCAGACCGGCAAGTCGGAGGCCTTCTCGGGCGAGGCGGGCGTGCGCGCGCGCTTCGATTCCGGGCCGATCGGCCATGAGGTCGTGGTCAGCGGCAGCGCGCAGAACCGGACCGATTGGCTCGGCCAGACCAATTACGGGACCTATCTCACCAACATCTACAGCCCGACCTTGCTGGCCACCGCCGGCACGCCGGTATCGACCTTCCCGGAAGGCAAGTCCGGCTTCCTCGGGCTGCGCAGTGTCGGCGTCGCCGATACGCTCACGACGATGGGCGGCATGCTGCAGCTGATCGTCGGCGCGCGCCAGCAGCAGGTGATCGCAAACAGCTACACTCCGGTCAGCGGCCTCGAGACGACGCACTACGACCAGAGCGCGACATCACCGTCGATCGCCCTCGTGGTCAGGCCGATCAAGCAGCTGTCGTTCTATGCGAACTACATCGAAGGCCTGTCGCCCGGGCCGACGCCGCCCTCCGGCGCGGTCAATACCAACGCGGTGTTCGCGCCGTTCAAGACGCGGCAGGTCGAGGTTGGCACGAAGCTCGATCTCGGCGGCTTCGGTGCGAGCCTTGCAGCATTCCAGATCAGCCAGCCGAGCGGCGTGATCGACCCCATCACCAAGATCTACAGCCTCGACGGCCAGCAGAGAAACCGCGGCATCGAGTTCAATACCTTTGGGGAGGTGGCGCCCGGCGTCCGCGTCCTTGGCGGCGTGACGTGGCTCGATGCCCGGCTCACCCAGACGCAGGGCCATCTCTACGACGGCAATCACGCGATCGGCGCGCCCGGCCTGCAGGGCAATCTCGGCGTCGAATGGGATACGCCCTTCGTGCCCGGCCTCACCGCGACGGCGCGTGCCATCTACACGAGCCGGGCCTATGTCAGCGCCGACAACACCCAGAGCGTTCCCGACTGGGCGACCTTCGACATCGGTGCACGCTATGCGACGACGCTTGCGGGGCGTCCGACCACATTCAGGGCACAGCTGACTAATCTCTTCGACAAGCACTACTGGATCGGCAATCCAACCGGCTATGTGATCAGCGGCATGCCGCGGACGCTGTGGCTGTCGATGACGGTCGATTTCTAGAGGAAATGCTTGTGGCCATCGCACACGACGGTGCGGTGGCCGGTTACACGCCCTTGTCGTTCGGATTGGCGACGGCGTCCTTCAGCGGCGCCGTCATCGGGAAATTCAGGTTCACGTTCTTCGGCGGAATCGACCGCGTGAACCATTTGGCGTAGAGCTCCTGGAATTCGCCGCTCTTCATCATGGCGACCAGCGTCTTGTCGACCAGCGCCTTGAACTCCGGATCGCCCTTGCGGATGATGAGCCCGTAGGGCTCGGTGCGCAGGCTGTCGTCGATGATGCGCCAGTCGGACGGATTGGAGCTGCCCGCGATCAGGCTTGCCAGCAAAATGTCATCCATCACGAAGGCGTCGCTGCGCCCGGTGGTCAGCGCGAGGAACGACGCGGCATGGTCCGGCGTCAGGATGTTCTTGGTCTGAAAGTTCTTCGCTTGGGCGCGCGCGCTCAACAGCCCGATTGAGGTCGAGCCCGAGGTCAGTGAGACCGGCCTTCCGCCGAGATCCTCGAAGGTCTTGATGGGCGCGTCTTTCTGCACGGCGGCGCGGATGCTCGACACGAAGATCGTGGCGCTGAATGCGACGACTTTCTGCCGCTCCAGCGTGTTGGTCGCGGGACCGCAGACGATGTCGATGGTGCCGTTCCCGATCAGCGGTATCTGGGTGGAGAGCTGGATCGGCTGCAGCTTGGTCTGCAGCGCCGGTAGCTTGAGCTCGGCCTTCACCGCATCGACGATCCGGGCGCAGAGGTCCATCGCAAAGCCGACCGGCTTCTGGTTGTCGTCGAGATACGAGAACGGGACCGAGACGTCGCGGTGCCCGAGCCGGATCTCGCCGGCGTCGCGGATCTTCGCCAGCGTGCCATTCGGTGATTGAGCAAGTGCCTGGGCGGAGGTCGCCGTTGCCAGAAAGACTAGGTAAATCAGTCGCTTGGTTGCTCGGTTCATCTGGTGCTCGCGGCCGTCAGCGGTATTGGATACGATAGAGCAAGATTTTATACACAGGATTGCATAATCAGCAAATCGATTTTATACAATCGTGTCACAGTCGGATATCCTGGGCACCCAGCGAAAGAGATCCCGGATGGAACCTGCAACCGCCCCAAGCCAACGAGGCGCCGGACCTCACGGTTCCGCGCCGGACGCCGTGCGCGAGGCGCTGCGGGCCGCGATCAGCTCCGGCGAGCTCGCGCCGGGATTGCAGCTCCGCCAGGACGAGCTGGCCGCGCGGTTTGGCACCAGCCGCATCCCGGTGCGCGAGGCGCTGCGCCAGCTCGAGGCTGAAGGCTTCGTGACGTTCCTGCCCAACCGCGGCGCCGTGGTCTCCGATCTGTCGATCGACGAGGTGATCGAGCTGCTCGAGATCCGCATCGCGCTCGAATGCCATGCGTTGCGTCTGGCGATCCCCGCGATGGGCGAGATCGATCTCGAGGAGGCGACCAAGATCCTCCGTGCCTACGACGCCGAGCCTGATCCTGCGCAATGGGGCGCCTTCAACTGGAAATTCCACGCCACGCTCTACGCGCCGTGCAATCGCCCGCGCCTGCTCGGCATGATCGAGGCGAATTACGGTCACGTCGGCCGCTTCACCCGGGCGCTGGTGTCGCAGGCGACCGGCAAGGAGCGTCCACAGCGCGAGCACTACCGGCTGCTCGAATTCTGCCGCGATGGCGAGATCAAGAAAGCCGTCCGCCTGCTGCGCGATCACATCGAGGAGACGCAGAAGACGCTGCGCTCGGCGCAACGCCAGGCGTTGCGCGATGCGGGTGACATGCGCCCGGTCTGATCGCCTTCAGGACAGTTTGAATCATCGCAGGTCCGTTGTGGGCGGGCCGATCGGAGAACGCGCGTGAAGACCAATGACGTCGAAATCCTGGTGATCGGTGCGGGCATCGTCGGCATCGCCACGGCCTATTACCTCGCCGTCCAGCACAACCGCTCGCGTTTGCTGATCGTCGATGAAGACCAGCCGATGGCGCTGACCTCGGCGCAGTCAGGCGAGAACTACCGGAACTGGTGGCCGCATCCGACGATGGCCGACTTCACCAACCATTCCACCGACCTGATGGAGGAGATCGCGCGCCGCAGCGACAACCGCATCCACATGACGCGGCGCGGCTATCTCTTGGTCACGCGCGAGGCGAAGCCTGAGGAACTGCTGCAGCAGCTCTACGCCGGCTATGGCACGCAGGCCGCGCAGCTGATCCGTCTGCATGAAGGCGCCGGCCGCAGCTACGCGCCGCCGCATTCGGCGGACTGGCAAAGCGCACCTGATGGTGTCGACGTCCTGCTCGGCCGCGACCTGATTCAGCAGCACTATCCGTCATTCGACAAGGAGGTCGCAACTGCGCTGCATATCCGCAGGGCAGGCGACATCAGCGGTCAGCAGCTTGGCCAGTACATGCTGGAGACCATGCGCCCGCTGGGTGCGCAGTTTCAGCAGGCGAGGGTGGTCGGCATCGCGAAGTCCGATCGCTTCACCGTCGATGTGCTGGCCGACGGCGCGCGGCAGACCATCAAGGCCGATATCATCGTCAATGCCGCGGGGCCGTTCGCCGCGCAGGTCGCGGCGATGCACGGTGAGCAGCTGCCGATCGTCAATGTGCTGCAGCAGAAGATCGCATTCGCCGACCGCAACCGCGCGGTCGAGCGCAAAATGCCGTTCGCGATCGATCTCGACGGTCAGACGCTAGCCTGGTCCGACGACGAACGCGAGGCGCTCTCGGCGGCGCCGGAATTCGTGCGCCTGCTGGCGCCGATGCCGGGCAGCATCCATTGCCGGCCCGATGGCGGTGATCACGGCGAATGGATCAAGCTCGGCTGGGCCTTCAACGAAGAGCAGACCACGGCGCCGGTCCGCGAGCCGGAGCTGAACCCTTATTTCCCCGAAGTCGTGCTGCGCGCGGCGAGCCGGCTGCAGCCAAAGCTCGCGCAGTATCTCGGGGCGCTGCCGCGCGACCGCGTGCATTATGGCGGCTACTATCCGATGACGAAGGAAAACTGGCCGCTGATCGGGGCTGCGAAGACGCCGGGCGTGTTCCTCGCCACCGCGCTCTCCGGCTACGGCACGATGGGCGCCTGCGCCACCGGCGATCTCTGCGCCCGCGCCGTGGTCGGCGCGCCGGTGCCTGCATTCGCCCGCAGCCTCTCGCTCGCGCGTTATGACGACAGGGCGCTGATGGATCAGCTCGCGGCGAGCGAAAGCCGGGGGTTGCTTTAAAGGAAGGGGGCACTGGCGAAGGCGGTCGCCCCGAGGTTGGCTTCACCTCTCCCGCTTGCGGGGGAGGTCGGCGCGCTTTGCGCGCCGGGTGGGGGCTCTCTCCTCTAGGCGACTCGTGGGGTACGAACCGGGCTGAGTCCTGACGTTTTAGACCGGGTTGATTCCTGACAGGCAAAGCTTCGTCTGATTCGAGGGAGGATCGGACGATGCCT
>NZ_LGHK01000252.1 GCF_001908235.1 Bradyrhizobium sp. NAS96.2 | reverse complement strand
CTTCTGGACGATGTTCGACCTGGAAAGGTTGAGACTATCGCGATTTGACGCGAACGCAACGAGCGCATGGACCTGTCCGTACTCGGACGGGGCCATCCTCAAGAAGTAACCTAAACGGGGGCTGTATCGCGCGAGCGGTCGGGCGAGGAGGCAGGAGCCGAAAGGGCATTACCGAGCATGCTCTGTTTGTCACGGCGGCGCTGCACCGAGGATGGTATCCGCATCGCCTCACGGTACTTCGCGACGGTGCGGCGGGCGATATCAATGCCCGAGGCGCGCAAACGTTCCACGATCGTGTCGTCGGACAGGATCGCCGACGGCGCCTCGCCGTCGATCAACTGCTTGATGTGGTGACGCACCGCCTCGGCCGAATGCGCCTCGCCGCCGTCGGCGGACGCGATCGACGCGGTGAAAAAATACTTCAATTCAAAACTGCCGCGATTGGTCGCCATGTATTTGTTGGCGGTGACGCGCGACACCGTCGATTCATGCATCTGGATCGCGTCCGCGACGGCCTTCAGATTCAGCGGCCGCAGATGCGCGACGCCATAGGTGAAGAATCCGTCCTGCTGGCGGACGATTTCGGTCGCGACCTTCAGGATGGTGCGGGCACGCTGATCGAGCGCGCGCACCAGCCAAGTCGCGTTCTGCAGGCAGTCGGTGAAGTACGACTTGTCGCCGTCCTTGCGGATCGTCTTCGACAGCTCAGAGTAATAGGTCTGGTTGACCAGCACGCGCGGCAGAGTGTCGCTGTTGAGCTCGACGTGCCAGCCGCCGTCGGGACCCGGACGCACATAGACGTCGGGCACCATGGTCTGCGTCCGCGAGGTGCCGAACTTCAGCCCGGGCTTCGGATCGAGCCGGCGGATCTCGGCGATCATGTCGGTGATGTCTTCGTCGTCGACGCCGCAGAGCTTGCGCAGGCCGGCGATGTCGCGCTTGGCAAGCAAATCGAGATGCTCGACCAGCGCCTGCATCGCCGGATCGTAGCGATCGAGCTCGCGCAGCTGGATCGCAAGGCACTCGCTCAGGTTTCGCGCGCAGACACCAGGCGGATCGAATTTCTGCAGCACGGCGACGACCTCGTCGACCGCTTGCTGCGACGCACCGAGCCGTTCGGCGGCCTGGCCGAGATCAGCCGGCAGGTAGCCGGCATCGTCGACCAGGTCGATCAGATACTGCCCGATCATGCGCTGCGCCGGCGCCGAGAACGCCACCGCGAGCTGTTCGGCGAGATGGTCGGCGAGCGTCAGCTCGGCGGCCACGAAGGCTTCGAGGTTGTATTCGTCGTCGCTGGAGGCACCGCCGCCCCATTCGGTATAGACCGACGGTGGCGCATCCTGCGCAGCGCGCGCGGCCGCTTCCGCCGGCTCCTCGGAGAACACGTTGTCGAGACCGGTGTCGAGCGTCTGCTCGATCTCGGCGCGGGTGCCGAGGTCGCGGTTCAGCCACTCCTCCTGGCCGGGCTCGAAAGCGGCCTCGCCGCCCGACCCTGCGGCCATGTCGGAGCCGTCGCCATCATCGCCGTAGCTCGAGGAACCATCGGAATCGCCGTAGTCTTGCCGGTCCATGGCCGGCTCGCCGGCGACCGGCGGTTCCGGACCGTCGGCTGCCCGCTCCAGCAGCGGGTTGCGCTCCAGCTCTTCCTCGACAAAGGTCGACAGGTCCAGGTTCGACAGTTGCAGCAGCTTGATCGCCTGCATCAGCTGCGGCGTCATCACCAGCGACTGCGACTGGCGGAACTCTAGTCTTTGCGTCAGCGCCATGGAGGCAAGAACGACCCTAAAAGTTGGCTCGATTCTTGCTTATCTTAGTCTGTGAAGCTTGTACACGGCTTGACGGATGCAAAATTTGGGTTAGAGGCGGAATTCCTCGCCAAGGTAAAGCCGACGTACATCGGGATCATTAACGATCTCCTCCGGGCTTCCCTCAGTCAAGATCTCACCGGCATAGACGATATAGGCAC
Organism: Bradyrhizobium sp. NAS96.2; assembly: GCF_001908235.1. Classification (GTDB taxonomy): domain Bacteria; phylum Pseudomonadota; class Alphaproteobacteria; order Rhizobiales; family Xanthobacteraceae; genus Bradyrhizobium. The sequence goes on along the minus strand of NZ_LGHK01000252.1, from coordinate 6,555 downwards.
GGTCGGTCAGGCCGAGCGTCTCGCGGACATTGTGATCGGTGATGAGCACGCCGATGCCGCGGTTGGTGAGATGGCGGACGAGGTCCTGGATGTCGCCGACCGCGATCGGGTCGATGCCGGCGAACGGCTCGTCGAGCAGCATGTAATTGGGGCGCGTCGCCAGCGCGCGCGCGATTTCGACGCGGCGGCGCTCGCCGCCGGACAGCGCGATCGACGGGCTCTTGCGCAGCCGCGTGATGTTGAATTCGTCGAGCAGCGAATCCAGCTCGTGCTCGCGCTTCTTCTTCGAGGGCTCGACGACCTCGAGCACGGCGCGGATGTTCTGCTCGACCGACAGGCCGCGGAAGATCGAGGCTTCCTGCGGCAGATAGCCGATACCGAGACGTGCGCGCTGATACATCGGCAGCTTGGTGACGTCGTGGCCGTCGAGCTCGATCGCGCCGCGATCGGCCTTGATCAGGCCCGTGATCATGTAGAACACCGTGGTCTTGCCGGCGCCGTTCGGCCCGAGCAGGCCGACCGCCTCGCCGCGGCGCACATAGATGCTGACGCCGCGCACGACCTGGCGGCTGCCAAAACTCTTTTCCACGCTATGCACAGCCAGGTAGCCCGGCCGCTTGATCAGCTGCGGCGCCGCCGGGGCGCTGTTCCTGGCTGGCCTTGCCCGCGCCGGAGCGGGCGCTGCTGCGGGCTGGGATCGCGGCAGCTCGGCGGCAGGAACCGAGGCGGCGCGTGCCATCGGCGGCGCGTCACGCACCGGCGACGTCAGCATCTCGCCGAACTGGTCGCCGAGCGCCGTGATGTCGTCATGCGAGCGCGCAAATCCGGAGCTGCGTTTCGCAGAGCGCCGCCGGAACATGCCGAGAAAATCCACCATCCCCGCTTCGCTTCAGCCTTTCACGGTGATCCCGCGACTTTGCCTGCGGACCAATCGATTCGCACGCCAACCTGCGAACATGAAAACCGGATGCCGGCCTTCCCGCGCGACAAGCGCGGACGCGTGTGCGCGGATCATGCTCAAATAATACGGCAAAGCGCGGTGACCCGCGCCTTGGATGAGTGGATGCCCCTGCCCGGCCACCAAGATTCCCCCTCGAGGCGCATCTTCGGCCGAACCGCAGCAGTAGATACAGTCTTGCCCCTCGCGCTTCAACCTCGCGACCGCAAAATATTATCTAACCAATTGATTCTGCTGGACCTTACGCGAAGCTTACTTGGCGCCCTATTTCGACTTGCTGCCCGGCAGGAGCTGAAGCGGCGAGGGCGCCGGGGCCGTGCCGGGGGCAGCCGGCGTTCCGCAGCCACCCTTGCCGCTCTGTCCGCCCTGCGACTGGATGAACAGCCCCTGCACCTTGCCGCTGTCGGACTCCACCCTTGAGACGCCGGTGGTCATGTCGACCAACAGGCGATCGCCGCGCAGCACGTTCTGGCACTGGGTCAGCACCACCTGGCCACCACCGCCGCCGAGCATGGTGATCAGATTGGTCTTGGTGTCGAAGATCGCGGTCTCGCCGGTGACGACCTGGTCCTTCTGGGTGACGACGACATTGCCCTTGGCTTCCAGCCGCTTGATCGAGGACGCACCGCCGGGGCCAGGGGTCGCCGACTGCATCGGCGCGGTGCCCTTGGCGGCGGCCCCCTTGGTGCCGGTCGGCGCAGGCGCGGGCGTCTGGGTCGATTTGTCTTCGTAGAACACCACCAGGATCTTCGAGGTCATGGTGGTGTCGCCCTGCACGACCTTCACATTGCCGGAGAAGGTCGCCTCCTTCTTCTTGTCGCGCATCTCGAGCGCAGCGGCCTCGATCTGGATGGGCTGGTCGCGGTTTTGCGAGAAGCCCTGCATGGCGTTGGGAACGCCCGACATCGAACCCTGCGCGGACGCAGCGCCGGCTGCAAACAGCGTGAGCAGAAAGGCCGCGATTGCGAAGCCGTGCGGAAAACGTCTCATCATCAAATTCATTTCGTGTTGGCGGATTTGCGCGCCTTCGGTGGCGGCGGAGGTGGCGGTGGCGCGGCCTCGGCAGGCGGGCTCGGATTGTTGTCGCCGAGCTTGTCGAGATACATCACGACATTGCCTTCGAACCGCACCAGCTCGCCGCTGTTGTAGATCCTGAGGCGATCCGATGTCAGCGTGCCCTCGAGCAGCTTGACGTCGACATGTTCGTCCGACGAGACGTTGCCCTTGTTGATGTCGACGAAGGCCTGCGTCAGCTTGGCCTCATAGCCGGTGGACGACTGCAGGAAGATATCCTGGCGCAGGTCGAGCAGCTGCTTCTTGTTGTCGAAGAAGCCGGTGCGCGCATCCATTGTCACCGTCGACTGATCCTGTTGCGCCACCTTGGCGCGGATCGTCTTGAGCTCGACATGGTCGGGATCGGTGACGTCCTGGATCGCCGCCTTGGCCCACATCTCATAGGGCCGGCCGTCGGCCGAGAAGCCGGCGATGTGCGGCGATTCCATCGTGATCTTGGTACCCGAGACCACGAGGTTGTCCATCTCGACCGGGAGCTTGGGGATCATTTCGCGGAATGGATTGTAGACCGAGACGAAGATGATCGAGGCCATCGCCAGTCCAACCACGGCAGGCACCGCGACGCGCAGGATCCGCACCATGCGGCTGTGCCGCGCGGCGGCGGCAAAGCGCGCCTCGAGGCCAGTGACATAGGCTGGATTCTGAACCGAATTCACCTGAGCTCCAGAGGCGCGAAATTGCCCCTATTCTAGCCGGAGCCGCCCAAATATGCAGCCCGGACCTCGCGTCGCGCCCCCGCAGGGAGACCACGCGTGAACAGTTTGGCCGAAACGGGGCGGAAATGGCCCCGCAGCGACGAATTCGCGCCCATCATGAACGGGCGGAATCATGAATGGGCGAAGATGTCCTCGGCCTCCCAGCCGTCGAGATCGAGCCTGGCGCGGGCGGGGAGGAAATCGAAGCACGCCTTCGCGAGATCGGTGCGTCCCTCGCGCGCCAGCATCACGTTCAGCTTGTCGCGCAGCGCATGCAGGTGCAGCACGTCGGAGGCGGCATAGGCAAGCTGGGCCTCGCTCAGGCTTTGTGCACCCCAGTCGCTCGACTGCTGCTGCTTCGACAGCTCGACGTTCAGCACCTCGCGCACCAGATCCTTCAGGCCGTGGCGGTCGGTGTAGGTGCGCGACAGGCGCGAGGCGATCTTGGTGCAATAGACCGGCGTAGGCATCACCCCGAAGGTGTTGTAGAGCACCGCGACGTCGAACCGCGCGAAATGGAAGATCTTGGTGATCGCAGGATTGGCGAGCAGCGCCTTCAGGTTCGGCGCATCGGTGTGCCCCTTCGGAATCTGGATCACGTCGGCGGTACCGTCGCCGTTCGACATCTGCACCACGCAGAGCCGGTCACGATGCGGATGCAGCCCCATGGTCTCGGTGTCGATCGCAACGGAATCGGTGTAGCGCGTGAGATCGGGCAGGTCGCCGCGATGCAGGCGGATGGTCATGTATTAAGGCCTCGGGTCTCGGTTCGATTCGACAGGCGACACTAGCCCCCAAACGCCCGGGATGCGAGCGGATAGGCGGTCGCCGCGCCGCTGAGCGGGGGATCACGCCCCGCTCTTGCCATATCCCGACACGGCTGCCCAGCATCGCGCAACCTCTGTTGCATTTGAACCACGCTTCAATTCAAACGATTGGCGACGGGATGATCCGGGGCCCCGCAATACCCATATGGAAAAGCTGGAATTTCGCGGTTCTTGATCACACTTCCGCGCATTTTTTTGCGGGCCTGCGCCGATGAAATCCATGGTCGGCGCCCCTATCTGAGCCCAGCCGCCGCACGTCCTACTCATCTTCAGAAATGAACCTCATGTCGGAACAGACCATCGCCGCGCCGATCGACGACGAGCCGCAGGAGCGCGGCTTTACGCGCTATCAATCGTTCCTGATCGCGCTGCTTGCCTTCACGCAGTTCACCCTGATCCTCGACTTCATCATCATGTCGCCGCTCGGCGCCATCCTGATGCCGTCACTCAACATCACGGCCGGGCAGTTCGGCGTCGCGGTCTCGGCCTACGCCTTCGCCGCCGGCATTTCCGGCATCCTCGCTGCCGGCTTTGCCGATCGCTTCGACCGCAAGAAGCTGCTGCTGTTCTTCTATGTCGGCTTCATGCTCGGCACCGTGCTCTGTGCGCTGGCGCAGAATTTCCACGTGCTGCTGCTCGGTCGCATCGTCACCGGATTGTTCGGCGGCGTGATCGGCTCCGTCGTGCTCGCCATCGTCACCGACCTGTTTCCGCTGCAACTGCGCGGCCGCGCGATGGGCGTGCTGCAGACCGCGTTCGCCGCGAGCCAGGTGCTCGGCGTCCCGGCCGGACTTTTCCTGGCCAATCACTGGAACTGGCACATCTGCTTCGTCGCCATCGTCGGCCTGTCGATTGCGGCGATCACGGCGATTGCGATCGCGATGGAGCCGGTCGACGGACATCTCAAGCTGCAGCATGACAGCAATCCGTTCCGCCATCTGATCGCGACCGTGGGCCAGCCGCGCTACACGCTGGCTTTCCTGGTGACCACGCTGCTGGCGACCGGCGGCTTCATGCTGATGCCGTTCGGCAGCGCCTTCACCGTGCACAATCTCGGCATCGACATCGCGCATTTGCCGACGATCTATCTGGTCTCCGGCCTGTTCAGCATCATCATGGGACCACTGGTCGGCCGCGCCGCCGACAGGTTCGGCAAATATCCGACCTTCGCATTCGGTTGCGTGGTCACCATGATCATGGTGCTGACCTACACCAATCTCGGCCACGTCTCGCTGTTGACCGCGATCGTGGTCAACGTGCTGATGTTCGTCGGCATCTTCTCACGCATGATCCCGTCGCAGGCGCTGATGTCGGCCATCCCCGACGCCAGCCAGCGCGGATCGTTCAGCGCGGTCTCGGCCTCCGTGCAGCAGCTATCGGGCGGGCTGGGCTCGGTGGTCGCAGCTGCGATCGTCGCCGAGAACCCGGACGGCTCGCTGCTGCATTTCGATCGGATCGGCTACGTCGTCGTGGCGAGCTCGATGATCTCAATGATCGCGATGTATTTCGTGCAGAAGCCGATCGCGCGGCGGGCGGGACGGCGGATTGTGTGAGGGCCGCGCTACTTCGGGAGCATGGGGCCGAAACGGCCTGAAGCCGCGTAGCGGGTGACGGCGTCGCCACACCCACCCCGCGGATGCTGAGCGATTTCAATCGCTTATGAAAATGGGTGGTGCCCAGGAAAGGACTCGAACCTTCACGGCCGTTAAGCCACTGGCACCTGAAGCCAGCGCGTCTACCAATTCCACCACCTGGGCGTGGGCGCGTTAGTAAGGTTCGGTTACGCGCTTGTCAAATTCAGGAAACGAAAAATCGAATACCCTGTACATGGTGGGGTCGATGGCGTATCGCCAGATAGCTAACCCACGTCAAAAACTCTCGAATCCGGCAGGAATGAACCCCATGGCATCGAACCTGGACACCACAGTCACGGTCTTCGGCGGATCGGGTTTTCTGGGGCGGAACGTGGTCCGGGCGCTCTGCAAGCGCGATTACCGGGTCCGCGTCGCGGTGCGGCGGCCTGAGCTGGCCGGCCATCTGCAGCCGCTCGGCCGGGTCGGGCAGATTCATGCCGTCCAAGCCAACGTGCGCTACCCGGCCTCGGTCGAGGCGGCGATGCGTGATTCGCAGGTCGCCATCAATCTGGTCGGCATCCTGGCCGAGGGCGGCGGGCAGACTTTTGATGCCGTGCAGGTGAAGGGCGCCGAGACCATCGCCAAGGCGGCAGCCGCGAACGGCGCCCGGATGGTCCATGTCTCGGCGATCGGAGCCGACGAGAATTCGACCTCTAGCTATTTCCGCGCCAAGGCGGAAGGCGAGAAGGCGGTGCAGGCGGCCTTGCCGTCGGCCACCATCATGCGACCGTCGCTGCTGTTCGGGCCCGAGGACGAGTTCACCAACCGCTTTGCCGCGCTGGCGCGGATCTCGCCGGTGCTGCCGCTGGTCGGCGGCGGCGTCAACACGGTGCAGCCGGCCTATGTCGCCGACGTCGCGGACGCGGTGGCAGATGCGGTGGACGGCAAGGCGAAGGCAGGCAGCACCTATGAGCTCGGCGGGCCGGAAGTGCTGACCATGCGCGAGGTGATGGAGATCATCCTCAAGATCACCCAGCGCGACCGGATGCTGGCGCCGCTGCCGTTCGGCCTCGCCAAGCTGCAGTCGTATGTCCTGCAGTTCGCGCCCGGCCCGTTCACCCTGACCCCGGACCAGGTCGCGATGCTGCGGGTGGACAACGTGGTGTCGGAGGCCGCCAAGGCTGCCGGCCTGACCTTCGCAGGCCTCGGCATCACGCCGGATTCGATGGAAGCGGTCGCCCCGCAATATCTCTGGCGCTTCCGCGCGACCGGGCAGTTCCAGAAGAAGAGCGCGTAGCTCTCTCCAGCTATCGTCCCGGCGCAGGCCGGGACCCATAACCACCGCAGCTAGAGCATGATCCGGAAAAGTGTGAAGCGGTTTTCCGAAAAGATCATGCGAAAACAAGAATCTAAAGCGCGATGACGAT
>NZ_LGHK01000251.1 GCF_001908235.1 Bradyrhizobium sp. NAS96.2 | reverse complement strand
CGGCCGGACGCGCGCGGACCACGCCCGGTCCCTTCAACTCGCCGGGACGCGCGGTCGCGCCGACGGCGGGCACACCATTGTTGGCGCGCTTGAACAGGCTCGGATCCTGGCTTGCGGTCTCGACCTGCTTGCGCTGCAACGGCGTCGCCGCGAAATGCTGCTCCTTGGCGACCGCGCGATCGGCAGCAGTCGGCCGCGCCTCGATGCCGCCGGTGCCGCCATTGTAGCTGACGTTGTTGACGGTGGCCTGGTTGATGGTGACGTTCTTCTCGTAGACGTTGTTGATCTGCGCACCCTGCAGATTGTTCACGGTGCGATTGTAGAAGAAGTTGCCGTGATCCCAGCGGCCGCCTTCATAGCCCGAACCGCCGTAGCCGAAGCCGTAATTGATGCCGCCGTAGAAGCCGACGCGATCACCCCAATAGCCCTGATGGAAAATGAAGCCGCCGCCGAACGCGCCCCAATAGCCGGGAGTCCACAGCAGCCCGACGCGCGGCGGCTGCACCCAGGTGCCCGGCACCCAGTAATAATCGCCGCGATCATCGTCCCACGACCAATTGCCCGGTGACCACATGTAACCGGGCCCAGGCACCGGCGGCTGATCGTAGGTCGGCAACGGCGGCGGCGGAGAGTCGACAGCAGAGACCGGCGCGCATGCCGCATCCTGTGCGATTGCTGGCACGGCGGAGACATAGAACAGCGCCGCGGCAATCGCTGCACACGACACGGTCGATAGAAGACGAGTGGTCATTGGGAGCCTCTTCGATGAGCACGTCTGTTCAACGTGAGAACCGGAACAAAAGTTCCGTGCATCGGCAACGCACCGACACACTTCATCGCTAGCGCCTTGACCTTACACCAGCCTGAAACAGCTCGAAACACATCACGCAGCCATTCATCGCGGGTTCAGAGTGTGCATTGACTCATCGTTGCGCGATTCAATGGAACATCGCGACGCTCGACGGCATCATCGCGTGCACTTCACCGCGAGCGAGATCATCGCTTTTCCAAAACGTGTCACGAATATGATTTTGGCGTTCGTACGATTGCAATGAATTGGGCGCGTCGAGCTGCTGAGTTTGCCGAGGCGGTCGGCCAGCCACCATCGGCGCGATGCGCGCCGGCACATCCCGTAGCAGTACCTCCGGGTGAGTGCCAACGGCCGGCTCCGCGATTGACACACCCCTGAAACGACCACACGATGCCAGCCGCAGCAGCCTCAGGTCCGCGGCTTTCCGCCGGCGCAAATGTACTGGGCTGCCGCATGATGGATGTCATCGTTCCGCCATCTGTCGCCGGCGGCAATGCATGGCATACCTGATCTCGACGAGCCAGTGCCGCCTTGAGGTGCCACGATGAATATTGAAAAATATACCGATCGCGTCCGCGGCTTCATTCAGTCGGCACAATCGCTCGCGATGCGCGAGGGGCACCAGCAATTCTCGACGCTCCACATCCTCAAGGTGCTGCTCGACGACCCCGAAGGCCTCGCGGCCGGCTTGATCGACCGGGCCGGCGGCAACTCGCGCGCGATCCTCAAGGCCACCGAAGAGGCGCTGGCGAAGGTGGCGAAGGTCAGCGGTGGCGGCTCCGGACAAATCTATCTGGCACCGGAGACCGCGCGCGCCTTCGCCGCGGCGGAACAGGCCGCCGACAAGGCCGGCGACAGTTTTGTTTCGGTCGAACGCCTGCTGCAGGCCCTCGCCGCCGACAAGGACAGCGACGCCGGCAAGCTGCTCGCCAAGGGTGGCGTCAATCCGCAGAACCTGAATGCGGCGATCAACGCGCTGCGCAAGGGCCGCACCGCCGACAGCGCATCGGCCGAGAACGCCTACGACGCGCTGAAGAAATACGCCCGCGACCTCACCCAGGCGGCGCGCGACGGCAAGCTCGATCCGGTGATCGGCCGCGACGAGGAGATTCGCCGCACCATCCAGGTGCTGTCGCGCCGCACCAAGAACAATCCAGTTCTGATCGGCGAGCCCGGCGTCGGCAAGACCGCGATCGTCGAGGGCCTCGCGCTACGCATCGTCAATGGCGACGTGCCGGAAAGCCTGCAGGACAAGGCGCTGCTCGGGCTCGACCTCGGCGCGCTGATTGCGGGTGCAAAGTATCGCGGCGAGTTCGAGGAGCGGCTCAAGGCGGTGCTGCAGGAGGTGACATCAGCCGAGGGCGGCATCATCCTGTTCATCGACGAGATGCACACGTTGATCGGCGCCGGCAAGGGCGACGGCGCGATGGATGCATCAAACCTGCTGAAGCCCGCGCTCGCCCGCGGCGAGCTGCATTGCATCGGCGCCACCACGCTCGATGAATATCGCAAGCATGTCGAGAAGGATCCGGCGCTGGCCCGGCGCTTCCAGCCGGTGTTCGTGTCCGAGCCTACGGTCGAGGACACCATCTCGATCCTGCGCGGCCTGAAGGACAAATACGAGCAGCATCACGGCGTGCGGATCGCGGACTCGGCGCTGGTCGCTGCGGCCACGCTGTCCAACCGCTACATCACCGACCGTTTCCTGCCCGACAAGGCGATCGACCTGATGGACGAGGCGGCGGCGCGGCTGAAGATGCAGGTCGATTCCAAGCCTGAGGAACTCGACTCGCTCGACCGCGAGATCATCCGGCTCAAGATCGAGCAGGAGGCGCTCAAGAAAGAGACCGATCTCGGCTCCAAGAGCCGACTGCAAACGCTCGAGAAGGATCTCGTCGACCTCGAGAAGAAATCGGCGGACATGACGTCGCGATGGCGCTCGGAGAAAAGCAAGCTCTCCGACGCGCAGAAGATGAAGGGCGAGCTCGAGCAATTGCGCACCGAACTCGCCAATGCGCAGCGCAAGGGCGAATTCCAGAAGGCGGGCGAGCTCGCCTATGGCCGCATTCCCGAGCTCGAGAAGAAGCTTGCCGCTGTCGAGGCCAGCGAGACCTCGTCCGCCAGCGAGACCGTGACCGCCGACAATATCGCGGCTGTGGTGTCGCGCTGGACTGGCGTGCCGGTCGACAAGATGCTCGAGGGCGAGAAGGACAAGCTGCTGCGCATGGAGGAGATGCTCGGCAAGCGCGTCGTCGGCCAGGCCGAAGCCGTGCGTGCGGTGTCGACCGCGGTGCGCCGCGCCCGCGCCGGCCTGCAGGACCCGAACCGGCCGATCGGTTCGTTCATGTTCTTAGGACCAACCGGTGTCGGCAAGACCGAGCTGGCAAAAGCGCTCGCCGAATATCTGTTCGACGACGAGACCGCGATGATCCGCCTCGACATGTCCGAATACATGGAGAAGCACTCGGTGTCGCGGCTGATCGGTGCGCCGCCCGGCTATGTTGGCTATGACGAGGGCGGCGCCCTGACCGAAGCGGTGCGACGGCGGCCCTACCAGGTCGTGCTGTTCGACGAGATCGAGAAGGCGCACCCCGATGTCTTCAACGTGCTGCTGCAGGTGCTCGACGACGGCCGTCTTACCGACGGCCAGGGCCGCACCGTGGATTTCCGCAATACGCTGATCATCATGACCTCGAACATCGGCGCCGAATACCTCGTCAACCAGCCGGAGGGGCAGAGCACCAGCGCGGTGCGCGTGCAGGTGATGAACATGGTGCGGGCGCATTTCCGCCCCGAGTTCCTCAACCGCATCGACGAGATCATCCTGTTCCACCGGCTGCAGAAGAGCGACATGGGCCGGATCGTCGAGATCCAGTTCGCGCGGCTGCGCAGGCTACTCGAGGATCGCAAGATCGATCTCGAGCTCGACCCGAAGGCACGCGACTGGCTGGCCGAGAAAGGCTGGGATCCAGCCTATGGCGCTCGCCCGCTGAAGCGGGTGATCCAGCGCAGCGTGCAGGATCCGCTAGCCGAGATGATTCTTTCCGGCGATGTGCGCGACGGCTCGCAGGTCAAGCTCTCCGCGACCAAGGCCGGCCTCACCTTCAACGGCAAGAAGCCGGAGAACGCGGCGGCAGACGAATTCGAGCCGGTGTGAGGCAAGCCGCACGTACTGCCAACGACGCGCCGTCATCGCCGCGTCGTCTGCCGGCATCATATGCAAGCCGAATATGCAAGCTGACCTGCAACCAGGGAGAGTGCCATGACGCAGCAGAACATCAAGGCCAACATGGAGGTCATCGGCGCCGACGGCGTGCATGTCGGCACCGTCGATCACGTCGAAGGCAACCGCATCAAGCTCAAGAAGAGCGAGAGCGACGGCTTCCACAAGGGCCACCACCATTATGTCGAGCTCGGCTTCGTCGCCGGTGTCGAAGGCTCCAAGGTGCGGCTGTCCGCCAACGCCGCCATTGCGGTGACCCTCGAGGAGGAGAAGTCCGGAAAGCCCATCGATTGAGGCAGGCGCCTCTGCAATAGAGTGGGCCATTCGAACCCTTGTAAAGGGTCCGATGGCATGCTCCTCTGCCCCTCCCTGGACGTCGATCCGGCGTCCAGTTCAAGCCTTTTGCCGTCGTCCGAAGTGCCGCTTCAGTCAAGGAGACCTGCGTGCCATCAGCCGTTCCGCAACCGGTCGCTGCGAAGCTGACGCGCGCGGCCATCTTCCTTGCGGTCACGATCAAGCCAAATCCCGAATACGATACCGTGGTGCGGTCGCTCTGCGCCGACGTGGCCGCGCTGGTGCGCGCCGTCGGCTTCCGCGATCTCGAGGGCAGGTTGTCCTGCGTCATGGGCATCGGCTCCGATGCGTGGGACCGGCTGTTCGGCGTGCCCAAGCCGCAAGGCTTGCACCCGTTCCGCGAGATCAACGGGGTTCACCACGCGGTTGCGACACCTGGCGACCTGCTGTTTCACATCCGCGCCGTGCCGATGGATCTGTGCTTTGAGCTCGCGACGCAGATCATGTCACGGCTCGGCGATGCCGTTGCCACGTCGGACGAGGTGCATGGCTTCAAGTATTTCGACGAGCGCGACCTGCTCGGCTTTGTCGACGGCACGGAGAACCCGCAGGATCAGGCGGCGCTGGGGGCCACGATCATCGGCGACGAGGACGCGGCGTTCGCCGGCGGCAGCTATGTGATCGTGCAGAAATACCTGCACGACCTGAAGAAGTGGAACGAACTGCCGGTCGAGATGCAGGAGAAGATCATCGGCCGCACCAAGCTGTCCGACATCGAGCTCGACGATGCGGTGAAGCCGAGCTACGCGCACAACGCCCTGACGACGATTGTCGAGAACGGCGAGGAGCTCGACATCGTTCGCGACAACATGCCGTTCGGCAGCGTCAGCAAGGGCGAATTCGGCACCTATTTCATCGGCTACGCCAAATCCCCGCACCGGATCGAGCAGATGCTGGAGAACATGTTCATCGGCAAGCCGCCGGGCAATTACGACCGCCTGCTCGACTTCAGCCGCGCCGTGACCGGCACGCTGTACTTCGTTCCGTCGGCGACCTTCCTGGAGGACGTCACCAGCGAGGCGCCTGCAGCCGCGCCCGCTGAACCGTCACTGGATGATGCCGGGGCCGACGAGACATCTGCATCGGGAATACAGCCGTCCGACGGCTCACTCGGGATCGGCTCACTGAAAGGAGACGCTGGACATGAATAATCTTCATCGGGGACTCGCCCCCATCTCGGACGCGGCATGGGCCCAGATCGAAGAGGAAGCCTCGCGCACGTTGAAGCGCCATCTGGCGGCGCGCCGTGTCGTCGATGTCGACGGTCCGAAGGGAACGGATTTCTCCGCGGTCGGCACCGGTCATCTGAAGAAGATTGCGACGCCCGGCGACGGGGTCGAGGCGACGCAGCGCGATGTTCGCGCGCTCGTCGAGCTGCGCGTACCGTTCGAGCTGTCGCGCCAGGCGATCGACGATGTCGAGCGCGGCGCGAATGATTCCGACTGGGATCCGCTCAAGCAGGCGGCGCGGAAGATCGCCTTCGCCGAGGATCGCGCGGTGTTCGACGGCTACACCGCCGCCGGCATTCAGGGCATCCGTCAGGGCACCAGCAACCCGGTGCTGACGCTGCCGCCGAGCATCAAGAACTACCCTGCCGTGGTCGCGCAGGCGGTGAGCCAGTTGCGGCTCGCCGGCGTCAACGGCCCCTACACGCTGCTGCTGGGCACCGAGCCTTACACCGCGATCGGCGGCGCGACCGACGACGGCTATCCGGTGCTGCAGCACATCCAGCGCCTGATCGACGGCAAGATCGTCTGGGCCCCCGCGATCGAGGGCGGCGTCCTGCTCACCACCCGCGGCGGCGATTTCCAGCTCTCGATCGGCCAGGATCTGTCGATCGGCTATCTCAGCCACTCGGCGACATCGGTCCAGCTCTACTTCCAGGAGACCATCACGTTCCTGATGCTGACGAGCGAAGCGTCGGTGGTGCTGGCGCCGGAGGCGAAGAAACGCGCTTAGCCCTATCGGCGTTCACTCATCCGGGAAGCTCCGGCGATTGCTCGGAGCTTCCGTTGAACTTCAACGGGAGGAGGCGCGCAATGGACTACGATCTCTACATCAACCCGAAGAAGGCGTCGGTTGGCCTCTATGTTCTTAAGGGCGCCGGTATTCCCGATCTCGCCGATGCCAAGGACTGGGTGTTCGACGGCACCTTCGGTCAAGCCAATCTGCCGGCGCAGCTGGTGAAGGAGATCGAGGCCAACGGCCACGCCTTCCGCGACATGGATTGAGCGTCGACCGCTAGCGCTATTTTTCGCCGACCTTCACCGGCGCGGTCTCGGGCATCAGGCTCATCGCCACGATGCCGACCGCGGCCGCGAGCAAGAGATACCAGGACGGCGCCAGCGGATCTCCGGTCACGTGCAGCAGCCACGTGACCACGAGCTGCGCGGTGCCGCCGAACGTCGCGATCGCGACCGCGTAGATCGTGGCGAATACGCCGCCGCGAATGTTCTGCGGCAGCGCTTCGGTGAAGGCGGCATAGAACGCCGTGAACGGCAGCGATCCGATAAATGACAGGATGCCGAAGCCGAACAGCAGCGACCACGCGCCGGGATCCCGGACGATCCACAGGAAGGCCGGATAGGTCAGCACCAGCACGACCAGCTGCGGCCAGATCATGATCGGCTTGCGGCCCAGCCGGTCGGCGAGCCAGCCGCCCAGCACCGCGCCGATGATCTGAAGCCCGTTGCTCACCAGCGACACGGTGAACGCCAGCGACGGCGACACATGCAGCGTGTTCTTGGCATAGGTCGTCATGTATTGCGTCACATAGGTCGAGATCGTGCCGCTGGCCAGGATCATCACGGCCAGCACGATCACGCGAAGGTGCCGGCGCGCCAGCGCGAGATGGCTTGAGCTTTCGACCTGCCTGGCAACGTGCTCGCCACGCGAGACCGTTTCCGGCAGCGTGCGGCGCATCCAGATGCCGAACGGCAGACAGACCGCCCCGAGCAGGAAAGCGACCCGCCATCCGTAAGCCTGCAGCATGTCGGGCGCCATCGTGCTGCTCAGGATGACGCCGACAAGGGCGCCGACCGTCGCCGCGACCTCCTGGCTCGCAGGCTGCCACGCCACCACGAGGCCGCGGTTCCGGGGCGCTGCGATCTCGATGAGATAGGCCGTGGTCGGCCCAACTTCGCCGCCGAGCGCAAATCCCTGCACCATCCGCGCCAGGATCACGATAACAGGCGCCACGATGCCGATGGCTGCATAGGACGGCGTCAGCGCGATGGTCAGGATCGCGCCCCCCATCAGCGCGAAGCTCAGCAGCATCGCCGGCCGGCGGCCGACCCGGTCGGAGAAGATGCCGAGCACGATGCCGCCAATGGGGCGCGTCAGGAAACCGGCGCCGAAGGTCGCAAGCGACAGCATCAGGCTGCCATACTCGCTTTGCGCGGGAAAGAACGTGTGCCCGATCTCGGTCGCAAAGAAGCTGTAGGTGATGAAGTCGTAGAACTCCAGCATGTTGCCGATGGTCGCGGCAAAGGCTGCGCGCTTGACATCGAATTCCCTGCTCGCAATGTCCGGCAACGCTGTCAGTTCCCATTCCGTCTCGCCGGAGCGAGTATGATTCCTCCGGTCTTGTTAGGCAAGGCAACGCTTGGACAGGGCTGGCACGCCGAACGAATGCGGCGCGAGCGACAGCCTCAGCGGGCCGGAGCAATGATCGCGCGGAGGATATCTCCGTTCCAGCGCTGCCGCGCGCCGTCGAAGGCCGCGAAATCGTGATCGAATTGCCAATAGGCCCATGCCCATCCGTTCCGTTCCGCGCTCCTCGTCATGAACGACAGGTACCTCGCCCGGCTCTCCGCCGGCGCGCGCTCATAGACGCCGAACTCGCCGAGATAGATCGGGCGCTTCTCCTGCTCCGCCCAGGCGCGGATCTTGTCGAAATCGGCGGCGGCCTTCGCCTCGTCCTCCGCAGAGCCCCAGTTCAACGGGCCAATCTTCGAGAACGTCGCCGACCACGGCGCACCTTGATGGGTGAATTGCAGCGGCAGGTAATAGTGAAATGTGACGATCAGGTTCCGGTCGCCGGCCGGCAGCGTCAGCGCGTCGACCGGCAGCTCGTCGGTGTTCAGGATCGCGACCACGACATTGCGCTTCGGATTGGTGTCCCTGACGATGGCCAGGCATTCACCGAGCAGCGCATTCCACTCGGCCGATGTCATGTTCCCGCCGGGCTCGTTCAGGATCTCGAACACCAGCGCGGGATACTTGCCCGCGTAGCGCGAGGAGACCTGACGCCAGAACGCCTTGAGCTTGGCGGTGCATTCCGGCACGTCGCGCTGGCAGAGATCGGTGTCGTGCTCATCGAGGATCGGGATCAGCCTGTGCGCCAGAACCTGCTCGATCACGGCATCGAGGCGCCGCAACACGGCTTCATCCAGCATGTTGCCGGAATCCATGTGCCTGAAGCCGAAGAAGTTGATCCGGACGTGCGCGAAGCCGGCCTTGCGAATGGCGGCGAGGTTTTCCAGACGGAACGGCGCGTTCTGATAACCTTCCCAGATGCCGTCATAGCCGAGAATATTGATGCCGCGCCCCAGCGGCGCGACGTTCGGAGACGCCGCCTGCCCAGCCGCCCCCGCCGGCGAGATCGGCACGGCGAACAGCGCCGCCGCCAGCAGCAGGTGGATGGCTCCTTGCAGAAGCAATCGAACCGCTCTCATGACCGCTCCAACTCGTACAGCTGCACGCGCGACGACGGCAACGACCGGCACACGGCGAGGAAGAAGGCGATCAACAGCACCGATGTGAACATCGTCGAGCGAAGGAAGACCGTCTCGGTAAAATTGGTCTGGCAGTTGAGGAAGACGAACCCGATGATCAGCGCACAATGCAGGCGGTCGATCGCGCGCCCTGCGATCAGGCAGAGCATCTTGTAGGAGAACAGAAAGACGCTCGCCGTGAACAGGAAATAGCCGATGAACCCGGTCTCGACCAGAATGGCGATATAGCCGTTATGGTAGTTGTCGAGCACCCAGCCGTGATTCTGGTTGAAATAATCGTAGATCTCGGGCCTAGTCCAGAACCCGTTGATGCCAAATCCGAACAGCGGCGCGTCGTCGAAATGGCTGATGGCGTACTGCCAGATGAAGGTCCGCTCGGTGAAATTGATCGTCGTGTCGAAGACATGAATCGAATCGTAGCCGGTCGTGTAGAAGTACAGCATCAGCAATGCGGCCACGATGCACATCGCACACGGCAGCATCGCATAGACCTGCATGCACCTGACCGACCACAGGGAGCTCAGCAGCAGCGCGCAGGCGACCAGCGACAAGGCGCCGGCGCCGCGTGACTCCGAAAAGATCACGCAGGTCGAAGCGAGCGCAAAGGTCACGAGAAACGGCAGCCATCCCTGTCCGGTTACCTTTCGATAGCAGGCAAAGAACATCAGATAGGCCCCGGCGAAGCCCAGCGTCTGCTTCGATTCGAAGACGCCCTGCCATTGCCCATTGTGCATCCAGGTCTGGTCCACGCCGATGTCGGGGAGGATCACCGCACAAAACGCCGAGCCGGCGATCAGGACGAAGAGGCCGCGGGTGGTCGACTTCACGATATCGTCGAGGCCGACGCGGGTGATCATGCAGAACGCGCCGAACGTCGTGATCGCAAGCGCGGCGGCCTTCATCAGGGCGGAGACGTCCAAATCGGTCCAGAATACCGAAATCGTGGCGAACGCATAGAATGCGACGATCACCAGCGTGTCGAGATTGAAGGCGAGCCGCAGGCGGGGACGGATGAACAGGCTCGCATAGATCAGCACGCCCCACATCATGAGGGCGACGACCTGCTGCACCATCGTCACCCCGGCTGGAAGCAGCGCGGCGTGGAACGTTCCCATCGACATGATCACGTTGATGGTGATCGACCAGTTGACGACGGTTCGTGCAAAATTTTCCGCTTCAATGCCCGGCGCCTGCCAGACCGAGCTATCGAGCGCTCGTCCGTCCATATCAGTTGTACTCCGCTCAATGAAGAGCTCGCCGCTCCGGTGGATCGGAGCGGCACATTGCACTCGGTAGAAATCTAAAGCGGGATGAAGTTAGCTTGAATCGATTTGGGATTCCCAAATCAGGTCGTTTTTGATTCACCATGCTGGCTGGGCGGAGGCCAGCATGGATGGGCAAGCCTT
>NZ_LGHK01000250.1 GCF_001908235.1 Bradyrhizobium sp. NAS96.2 | reverse complement strand
CGAAGGCGACAGATCACGAGCTACAAAAACACGACATCTTCACCCGCTACGGACAGTTGCCGTGTCGAACGCCGGCAGCCCGCCGGCTCCTTTGCATGGGGTTGTTTTCGATATTTCGGCAGCGCGCACCTGCCGCGGTCGTTGCGAGGTGCGGCTGGACACAGCATGGTCCGGAAAAGTGTGTAGCGGTTTTCCGAAGGGACCATGCTCGACCAGTAATCTGAAGCGCGAGCGAAGCGCGCTTCAGTGCCGCACCACCAGCACCGAGCATTTGGCGTAGCGCACCACGTGCCCGGCATTCGAGCCGAGGAAGTAGGTGCGCATCGCCGGGCGGTGCGAGGTCATCACGATCAGGTCGGCCTTCATCGTCGCGGCTTCCTCGAGGATCTCGTGATAGATGCCGCCCTGGCGGACCACGCCCGAGATGCGCCCGGGTGCGATGCCGGACTCGCGCGCCACGATCGCAAGCGCTTCTTCCGACGTTTCACGCTGCTGGCTGTCGAAATCCGCCGGAACGTATTCGGCGAGCATCACCGGCGTCATCGGCAGCACGTTGAGCAGCCGCACCGCCCCGTTCCAGGTTTGCGACAGCGTCGCTGCGGTTGCGATCGCAGGCTTCGCCAGATCGGTATCGGCGAGGTCGATCGGCACGAGAATGGACTTGTACATCAGCGCCTCCTGTCCGCGATTGGTCTGGAGCCGTTTGGTCCCTGTGCCGGGACGCGCGCCTTCTTTTTCTTCGGTAGCTCGTGGTCGACGCGAACCGGTCCCCCTGTCGCGCGATCGTCAATATAGCATGGCGGAACGGCGGTGTCCGCTTGCGTCAGCCGCGCGAGGCCTGCTTCAACAGTTTAGGGCTGACGAACAGGACGAGCTTGCCGCGCCGGAAGGAGACCTCGTTCCAGTCGTCGATCGCGAAGTCGAAGACGGCGAGTCCCGAGGTCGGCAGGTTGTCGGCGAGCGCGCGCTTCGCCGCCCCGTCGCCGCTGCCGGTCAGCGTCAGCGCCAGCTCGTGCATGCCGGGATTATGGCCGATCAGCATCAGCCGCTTCGGATCGGTCACCGAGGCCATCCGGATCGCGGTGAGCAGTTGCGCCGGATCGGCGCCGTAGAGTTCCGGCATGAAGTCGACTTTCGGCGCAGGTCGGCCGCCCTTCAGCGCCTCGCGCACGATCTCCCAGGTCTGCGTGGTGCGGACCGCCGGCGACACCAGCGCCAGATTGGGCAAAGGCGGGTGGCGAGCGATCCAGCCGCCGATCTCCGCCGCATCGCGGTGGCCGCGCTCGTCGAGACGGCGATCCTGGTCGTGCCCCGAGGGCGCGTCGTGTTCGGTCTTGGCGTGACGCAGCAGCAGCAAACGGCGCATGAACTTCCATTTCGATTCGGTCTGGTCGAATTAATTCTACAGGCTCATGCCCTGGACAAGGTGACAAGCGCCGCAGCGGTTCGTAAGAAACGACATGAGCGAGACTTCCACAAGTGCGGCAGACGGCCCCGACGCGGCGTCCTCGCCGTTCCGTGACCGCCTGGCGTTCGACCTCGACGTCGACATTTGCGTCGTCGGGGCGGGGCTGGCCGGCCTGACCGTGGCCCGCGAGGCGGCGCGGCTCGGGGCCAGCGTCGCCGTGCTCGAAGGGCGCCAGGTCGGCTGGAACGCGTCCGGACATCATCTCGGCACCGTGATGCCGGGCTTCGGCCTGCCGATCGCAGATGTGATCGAGCGCGTCGGCCTCGATGATGCCCGCGAATTGTGGGCGCTGTCGAAGGAGGGCGCCGAATATGTTCGCGCCACCGCCACCGAGAATTTGATCCCGGGCATCAGCCCGAGCGACGGCGCGCTGGAAGTCTCCAATGTCGATGTCGGCGAAGCGCTGATCAGCCGCCTGCAGACGCTGGGCGAGGAATTTGCGACCGAAGTCGAAGGCTGGCAGGTCGATCGCGTGCGCAGCGTGCTCAGGACTGGCCGCTATTTCCACGGCATCTACTATCCGAAGGCATTCCAGATCGACGGTCGCAAATATGTCCACGGTCTCGCCGCGCTGGCTGTGCGGGCGGGCGTGCGGATCTTCGAGGAGACGCCGGTCGTCAGCATCGATTTTTCCGGCATCCGCAAGCGCATCGTGACGCCGTCGGCGCGCTTGCGTGCCAACCATATCGTCCTCGCCGGCAATATTCATCTCGGTGCGCCGCTGAAGCGCCTGTCCGATACTCTGCTGCCGGTGTGGCGTTACGCGGCGTTGACCGAGCCGCTCGGAGACCGGCTGGCCGAGGCGATCGCCTTTTCCGGCTCGGTCGTCGACAGCGACGGCATCGATCATTTCCGAATCGTCGATGGCGATCGCCTGTTGTGGGCCAGTCCCGAAACCACCTGGGATGCGCGGCCGAGGCGGTTCGGTGCGGCGGTGCAGCGCCGCATCGCGACGGTGTTTCCTCAACTCGGCAAGCCTGCGATCGCAGACACGTTCGGTGGCGCGGTCGGCGTCACCGTGCATGGCATGCCGCAGATCGGCCAGTTGCGCAGGGGCCTGTGGGTGGCGAGCGGCTTCGGCCGGCAGGGGCTCAACACCTCGGCGCTCGCGGGCCAGTTGATCGCGCGCAGCATCCTGTGGGGCGATGATCGCTGGCGGCTGTTTTCGCCGTTCGAGCTGGTCTGGGCCGGCGGCACCACCGGACGCGTCGCCGGTCATTTCGTCGGCCTGTGGGCGCGGGGCGCTGCGTCGGCGGCGGGCGTGCTGGCGCGCTACCGCGAGGGAGCACGTGCGCGGGAGCAGGCCCGCGAGGCACGGCTTGCCGAGGCCAATCTCAAGGCGGGAACCCGGGGACCGGCGCCCCGCCGTCCGCCGGGGGCCATGGTGCGGCCGGTGCCGCCGCCCGCGCCACCCCGGCAGAGCGAGGATGGCGAGGAACGGTATCCTCACGCCTCGCAAGAAAGTGAGCGGATCTCCGACGGGCGGATGTAACGTCCGGCGGCGGGGTTCGTATCTGTTGGCGAGCCTGTTCGGCCTGCTTTGGCCCCCGCATCGGAGATGATTGATGATCGATCGCCGCATCCTGCTTGCTTCCGTCGCCAGCCTGCTGAGCTTCGCTGCCTTCCGCTGGCTGCGCGCCTCGCCGGCGCAGGCCGCCGAGAAATTCGAGATCGAGAAGACCGACGCCGAATGGAAGGCGCAGCTGACGCCGCAGCAATACGAGATCCTGCGCAACCAGGGCACCGAGCGGCCGGGATCGAGCCCGCTGCTCAAGGAGCACCGCAAGGGCACCTTCGCCTGTGCCGGCTGCGACCTGCCGCTGTTCTCGTCCGAGACCAAGTATGAGAGCGGCACCGGCTGGCCGAGCTTCTGGAAGCCGCTGGACAACGCGGTCGGCACTACGTCGGACCGCACCTTCGGCATGCTGCGCACCGAGGTGCATTGCCGCCGCTGCGGCGGCCATCTCGGCCATGTCTTCGACGACGGCCCGAAGCCGACCGGGCTGCGCTACTGCATGGACGGCTTTGCGCTGGTGTTTCACCCGGCCGCGCCGTCGGCGACCTAATAGCGTTTTCAAGCGAAGTGGGTACCGGTTCGCGTCAAGAAAGCGCGTCAAAACAAAAGAGGGAGCGCGCTCAGAACTGCGCTCCCTCCCGGCAATTGTTGCCGGCCCGGCAATTGTGCCCCGGTTAAACGGCCGGGGCTTTTTTTTTCAAGCTCCTGATTTTGTTACGATTCGTTTCCTGGCACGACCTTTGCGACATGCTCCGCCGATGCGGCCACCTGCTGATTGCCAGCCGCCGGGAATCGAATTGGAGAACATGTCATGGGTATCTTCGGCGCACTTACGACGGCGGTCGGTGGCTTGCGCGCAGGGTCGTACGCGCTTGAGAACATCTCCGGCAACATCGCCAACTCGCAGACCACGGCCTTCAAGCGCATCGATACCTCGTTCCTCGACCTCGTCCCGCAGACCGCGCTGACCGCGCAGCTCGCCGGCAGCGTCACCGCGCAGTCGCGCTCGACCAACTCGGTGCAGGGCGACGTCCAGTCGGCGTCGGTCGCGACCTTCATGGCGATCAACGGCAACGGCTTCTTTGCGGTGCAAAAGCCCGGCAGCTTCACCGACGGCTCGCCGGTGTTCGACGGCGTCGACCGCTATACCCGCCGCGGCGATTTCCAGCTCAACAAGGACGGTTATCTCGTCAACGGCGCCGGCTATTATCTCGAGGGCGTCCCGATTGACCCGACCACCGGCAACCCCTCTGGCTCCTCGCCGCAAACGCTGCGCTTCAAGAACGACTTCCTGCCGGCGCAGCAGACCACCAAGATCGACTATCGCGCCAACCTTGCGTCCTACCCCCTGACCACCGCGCACGACACCTCGGTTCCGGGCTCCGAGCTGATCCGGCCGGGTGCGTTCAGCGCCGGACATAACCCGCTGGTACTGGGCACGCCGGCCGCGCCGTATACCGACTCTTCGGTGACCGGCACCGCGCAGAACAACAAGGCGACGCCATCGGTCGCCAATACCGCCGCGACCTTGCTCTCGGGCGCGGCCGGCAGCGACTCGATCAATGCCAGCTTCAGCGCCGGCTCGGCAGGTCCGCCCGTCGTGCCCGCCGATACGATCACGGTGAACGGCACCGTCATCACCTTCGTGGCTTCGGGCGCGACCGGCAACCAGCTCAACGTCACCGACAGTATCGGAACGCTGCTCGCCAAGATCGACGCGATCACGGGTACTGCAACGCCATCGACGATCAGCGGCGGCAAGATCACCCTGCATTCCGGCACCGCGTCGGACCTCAACGTGACGAGCTCGAACTCGACGGCGCTTGCGGCGCTCGGCTTCACCGGCTCGGCGGTTGCGACCCGCGGCGGCGGCGGCACGGTCGGCACCGGTCAGGTCGTCGGCAATGACAACTCGACCTTCCTGAACGAATCCGTCTCGGGCGGCGCCGTCACGGCCTATGACGTGTCGGGTGCGCCGGTGAACCTGCAATTCCGCTGGGCCAAGTCCGACAGCTCCTCGCTGGGCGCCGGACATACCGACACCTGGAACCTGTTCTATCAGGTCAATCCGAACGCAACCGGCACGCAGGTCTCCTGGCAGAACGCCAACGTCAACTTCACCTTCGCATCGAACGGCCAGATGTCGCCGGCGATCTCGTCGGTGACGCTCAACAATGCCGTCGTCAACGGCGTGTCGCTCGGCAGCCCCGTGATCAATTTCGGCTCCGGCGGCGTGACCCAGTTCGCGGACGCCAACGGCAACGTCCAGGTCAACCAGATCCAGCAGGACGGCTTTCCAGCCGGTCAGCTGCAGTCGGTCAGCGTCTCGACCAACGGCCGCATCGTCGGCAACTACACCAACGGCCGCAACATCGATCTCGCGGAAATCTCGGTGGCGACCTTCAACGGCACCAATTTCCTCAAGCGCATCGACGGCGGCGCGTTCGAGGCGACCGACGAGTCCGGCGCGGCGTTGTTCGGCAAGGCCGGCACCATCGTCGGTTCGTCGCTCGAGAGCTCGAACACCGATATCGCCGACGAGTTCACCAAGCTGATCGTGACCCAGCAGGCCTATTCGGCCAACACCAAGGTGATCACGACGACCAACTCGATGGTGCAGGATCTTCTGAACGTGGTGCGCTGATCGCATCGACGATGCACGTGTGAAGCAGTAAGGGCGAGTACACAGCATGGGTTTGAGCCAAGCCCTCTCCACCGCGATGTCGGGCCTGCGCGCCACGCAGGCCTCGCTCTCGCTCGTGTCGTCGAACGTCGCCAACGCGGAGACGCCCGGCTACGTCAGGAAGACGCTGAACCAGGATACCGGCACCACCGGCCAGTTCGGGTCGAGCGTTCTGATCACCGGCGTCAACCGACAGCTCGACGAATTCCTGCAGACCCAGCTTCGCACCGAGACGTCGGGCGCGTCGTATGCCGACGTTCGCTCGAGCTTCCTTGCCAATCTGCAGGGCGTCTACGGCAATCCCGACTCCACCGGCACGATCGAGGACGCCTACAACAAGTTCCTGACCGCGCTGCAGGGACTGTCGACCAGCCCGGACTCGCAGTCGGCCCGCATTGGCGTCGTCAACGCCGCGCAATCCATGGCGCAGCAGCTCAACGCGACTTCGCAGGGAATCCAGACGCTGCGTGCCAACGCCGAGGCCGGCATCAGCGATTCCGTCAACACCGCCAACAATGCGATGCAGCAGATCGCGCGCCTCAATGTCCAGCTCGCGGCCAATGCCGGCACGACCGATGCGTCGACCGCGGCATTGCTCGACCAGCGCGACCGCTACGTCACGCAGCTTTCGCAGCTGATGGACATCCGCACCGTCACCAACAGCCAGAACCAGGTGACGGTGTTTACCAATTCCGGCGTGCAGCTGGTCGGCACCGAGGCTGCGACGCTCAGCTTCAACGCCCAGGGCACGATGACGCCCAACACGCAGTACAACTCCGACCCGACCAAGAGCACCGTCGGTACCATCACCATCACGTTCCCGCACGGCGGCACCTACGACATGGTGTCGACCAACTCGATCCGCTCCGGCAAGATCGCCGCCTATCTCGAGCTGCGCGACAAGACGCTGGTGCAGGCCCAGGCGCAGATCGACCAGTTCGCCGCCGCGATGTCGAGCGCAGTGTCGGACAAGACGACGGCGGGCACGGCGGCGACGGCAGGGGCACAGTCCGGCTTCGACCTCGATCTCTCGGGGCTGCAGAGCGGCAACACCATCCACGTCTCCTACAAGGACAACACCACCGGCCTCACGCACAACCTGTCGATCATCCGCGTCGACGATCCGAGCGTGCTGCCGCTGAGCAATACCGCAACCGTCGATCCGAACGACGAGGTGCTGGGGGTAGATTTCTCCGGCGGCATGAGCTCGGTGCTGTCGCAGCTCAACGGCGCGCTCGGCGGAACGGGCCTGCAGTTCTCCAATCCGTCCGGATCGACGCTGCGCGTGCTCGACGATGGCGCCGCCAACAAGGCCGACGTGACCGCGGCGTCGGTCACGACGACCGTCTCGTCGCTGACCTCAGGCGATCCGCAACTGCCGCTGTTCACCGACAATGGCGGGCTCTACACCGGCGCGATCACCGCGAACGGCTCGCAATCGACAGGCCTTGCCGCGCGCATCAGCGTCAACACCGCGCTGGTCGGCGATCCCTCGCGCATGGTGGTGTATTCGACCAATCCGCAGACACCGGCGGGCGACACCACGCGCGCCAATCTCGTCCTGAACCAGCTGTCGAACACCTCGTTCAGCTATTCGCCGCAGACTGGCCTCGGCACCACAGGCGCGCCGTTCACCGGCACGCTGTTGAACTTTGCCAAGCAGTTCATCAGCCAGCAGGGTGAATCGGCAACCGCGGCCAAGCAATTGGCCGATGGTCAGGACGTCGTGCTGAATACGCTGCAGACCAAGATGGACTCGACCTCCGGCGTCAACATGGACGAGGAGATGGCGCATCTGCTCTCACTCCAGAACGCCTATTCGGCCAATGCGCGCGTGATGTCGTCGATCAAGCAGATGTACGACGCGCTGCTGCAGCTCACGTGAGGGTAACATGTCGATCGACGGCGTAAGCGGCAGAACTTCCTATATCGGCACCACGATCCTCAACCTGCGCAGTCAGCTCAATGACCTGACGACGCAGCTTGCGACGGGCAAGGTGTCGACGACCTATGCGGGGCAGGGGCTCGATCGCGGCTTTGCGCTCAGCCTGCGTGCCCAGATCAGCGGCATCAACGCGTTCTCGGACACGGCCACCAACCTCAACACGCGCCTGGGTGTCGCCAACCTCACCTTGCAAGGGCTGTCCGACGTCGGGACCCAGGTGAAGAACGCCGCCACGACCGCGACGCTGACGCTCAACAACAGCGGGCAGACGTCGGGCCAGATCACGGCGCAGGCCGCGTTCTCCAACGCGGTCGCGATGCTGAACAGCCAGTCGGGCGACCGCTATCTGTTCTCCGGCCGTGCCATGGACACGCCGGCCACGGTGTCCGCCGACACCATGCTGAAGGGCACGGCAACCCAGGCCGGCCTCACCCAGCTCATCAACGAGCGCAAGCAGGCCGACCAGGGCGCCAACCTGATGGGACGCCTGAGCGTCTCGTCGCCGCCGGCGACCACCACGGTGACCAGCATCGCCGAGGACGGCTCGCCGTTCGGCCTGAAGCTGCTGTCGGTGCAGTCGTCGTTGACCGGCGCCACTGTGACGCAGCCGACCGGCACGCCGAAGTCGGAATCGGTCGATCTCGGCGCCGCCAATCCGAAGGATGGCGACAAGATCAAGTTCAACTTCACGCTGCCCGACGGCACCACCGATTCGATCGAGCTCACGGCGACGACGACCAACCCGCCGCCGGCCGGCTCGTTCCTGATCGGCGCCGACACCACGGCGACGACGGCCAACCTGCAGTCGACGCTGACGTCGTCCATCAAGACCTTGAGCGACACGTCGTTGGTCGCAGCCTCCGCGGTCGCGGCGTCGAACAACTTCTTCAATCCGGTCGCGACCGTCTCGGGCGCTGCCGTCAACAACCAGAACACGCCGCCTGCGCCGATCTCAGGTGCCACGGCGCTTTCGGGGACAGCCGGCACCGACTCGCTGTCGACGAGCTTCGCAGCCGGTGACACCATCACGGTGAACGGGACCCCGATCACCTTCGTTGCCTCGGGTGCCACCGACAACCAGGTCAATGTCACCGACAGTGTGCAGATGCTGATGACGAAGATCGACCAGATCAGCGGCACCAAGAACCCGTCGACCATCAGCAATGGTGTGATCACCCTGCATGGCGCCGACGGCGCGAGCCTCTCGATCTCGAGCTCCAACACGGCGGCACTCGGCGCGCTCGGCATCGCCAACAACACGACCGCGACCCCGGCACCGCTCAGGGTCGGGGGACCGCCGTTCAACACGGCGACCAGTCTGGTCGCGGGCACCCCCGCCAACACCGTGTACTGGTACATCGGCGAGAACGGCCCGGGATCGGCGCGCGGCACCGCCGTCGCGCAGGTCGATCAGTCGATCACCGTGCAATATGGCGCGCGCGCCAACGAGCAGGCGTTCCGCTATTTGTTGCAGAACGTCGCGGTCTATGCGGCGGTCACCACCAACGCCAGCAATCCGAATGCGAGCGCGCAGGTGACGGCATTGGCGCAGCGCGTCAGCGCGAACCTCGCGCCGCAGAACGGCCAGCAGCAGATCCAGGACGTGCAGGCGGAGTTCGCCGGCGCACAGACGGCGACCAAGGCAGCCACCGATCGCCAGACCCAGCTCAAGAGCATGGCGGAAACGATGCTGGACTCGGTCGAGGGCGTCAATCAGGACGAGGTCGCAACCAAGATCCTGGCGCTGCAGACCAGTCTGCAGGCGTCGTATCAGACCACGTCGATGCTGTATCAGACCACGCTGCTGAAATATCTGCCGATCAGCTGATTGCCCGCCACCCATCTCCAGCCAGCAAAAAGGCCTCCTCGCGGAGGCCTTTTTCGTTCAGGCGAGGGAGGCTAGAGCGCTTTCAAGCGAAGTGGACGCCGGTTCGCGTGAAGAAACCGCGGCAAAACGAGAAACTCTACGCGCTCTTGCGGGTATCGTCCTGATTGGCCTTCTGCTGACCGCGTGCGGTTTCCAGCAGCTTCTCCTCATGCGCGATCAGCTTCTTGGATTCCTTCAACGCGTGATACAGGTCGCCGTTGAGGATGAAGTTGTTGACGCCTTCGATGAAGGGCCAAGCGCTCGGCATCGCGGTGATGATGTCGCGCACCAGGCTGAAATAGGTCGGGTGGTGCGCCATCGGGTCCGGCGACAGGTACATCAGCTGTACGGCGAGATAGATCAGCTTCGCCGGCGTGTCGGCGGTTTCCGGCGTCAGGATATCCTTCTCGCGCAGGATCGGGATGCGGTCGCCGTCGATCAGGAGGCGAGCACGCTGATCGGTGTTGGTGATCACGCAACTGCCGACGATGATGCGCTCGTTCGGTTTGAGTTCGACCTTCAGGGCCATGACCGTTCTCCTTTGCCGGGCAGTCGCGCGATGTCGTCGCTAGCGGAACGAAGTTGTGCTCGGCACTGCTTAGCAGCCGCCGTCGCGGCCCGGGGCCGATACGACAGCGATCCTTTCCCATGATGGTTAACGCTTGGTGAATGACGAGCGGGCGTAGGCGCCGGCATGCAGCCGGAATCGGCAATCGTCTCAGTAGTTTTCGCGGCGAACTTCGCCCAATGGCGACAATTTTATTCTTCGGCATTTGAATCAAATGCCGTTCTGGAGATTTCTATTTCCTTCGCGGGCTCGAACGCAGGATGCGCCATCCGCGCGGTCAGAAAGGACTGGCGCGGGCTTGTCCTCAGTTTCACACCAGAAAGGTATGAAAATGTCCGGTATCATTCTCTCCTCCTCCGTTCGCCAGAACCTCCTCTCCCTCCAGTCCACCGCCGATCTGCTCTCCACCACGCAGAACCGCCTTGCCACCGGCAAGAAGGTCAATACGGCGCTCGACAATCCGACCAACTTCTTCACCGCCCAGTCGCTCGACAACCGCGCCAGCGACATCAACAACCTGCTCGACGGCATCGGCAACGGTGTGCAGGTGCTGCAGGCTGCCAACACCGGCATCACCTCGCTGCAGAAGCTGGTCGATACCGCGAAGTCGATTGCCAACCAGGTGCTGCAGAGCCCGACGGGCTACACCACCAGGTCGCAGGTCACTTCGACCGCGGCGCTCGGCGGCACGTCCGCCAACCTCGTCGACGGCACCACGATCAAGAGCGGCGACGTGCTGGCGATCGCGGCCTCGGCCGGTCAGCCCGCCTTCTCCTTCACCTTCGGGGCCAGCTCGTCGCTGGCGCAGCTGAACACGGCGCTGTCGGCCAGCAACCTGACGGCGAGCCTCGACAGCTCCAACAAGCTCGTCATCACCACGACCAATGACGCGGCGTCCTCGACGATCGGTGCGGTGACCTTCACCAACACCGGCGGCGGCACCGCGACGTTCAGCGCAGCCGGCACGGCTCCGGTTGCCGACACGGCCTCGCAGTCGGCGCGTGCGGCCCTGGTGCAGCAGTACAACAACACCATCTCGCAGATCACGACCACGGCGCAGGATTCGTCGTTCAACGGCATCAACCTGCTGAGCGGCGACAGCCTGAAGCTGACCTTCAACGAGACCGGCAAGTCCACGCTCAGCATCACCGGCGTCAAGTTCGATGCCGCAGGCCTTGGCCTGAAATCGCTGACGGCGGGCACCGACTTCCTCGACAACAACTCGGCGAACGGCGTCATCGCCTCGCTGAGCTCGGCGAGCTCCTCGCTGCGCAGCGAAGCCTCGACGCTGGGTTCGAACCTCTCGATCGTGCAGATCCGTCAGGACTTCTCGAAGAACCTGATCAACGTGCTGCAGACCGGTTCGTCGAACCTGACGCTGGCCGATACCAACGAGGAAGCGGCCAACAGCCAGGCGCTGTCGACCCGCCAGTCGATCGCGGTCTCGGCGCTCGCGCTCGCCAACCAGAGCCAGCAGAGCGTGCTGCAGCTGCTGCGCTAAGCGAGCCAGAACCTGGTTCAGGAACGGCGGGGGCAACCCCGCCGTTTCTCGTTTATCTCGGGATATTACGGTGTCTGTCCGGCGGCGCATTTCGTAACGTCCGCTAACCATATTTAAAGGCGCCGGATGCATAAATATCGAGCGCTAGAATTGCGTCTCCGCGGCTCGAGAAATCCGCATCCCATCGAGGTCATTAATGTCGAATGCAGCCCAGGCCTACGCTCGTACCTCAACGACGACGGCGTCCCCCCGTGAAATCGAAGCGCAGGCGCTCTTGAAGGCCGCGCGGCAGCTGCAGGAAGTCCAGGCGAACTGGAACGGCCTCGACAAGGCGCTCGATCATGCATTGCTGTTCAATCGCCGGTTGTGGTCGATCTTCCTCAGTGCGGCAGAGGGCGACGACAATCCGCAGCCGCTCGAGGTGCGTCAGAATATCGCCAACATCAGCGTGTTCGTGATGAAGCAGACCATCGACATCCAGATGAATCCGGACCCGGCGAAGCTGAAGTCGTTGATCGACATCAACTGCAACATCGCCGCCGGCCTCTCGGGTCGCGGCTGATCGGGGTCACAACGGAGCTCTCGGCATGGCCGATGTGTTGAGCATCCTGTCCGCCAACTACAAGGCTGCCGGCCTGACGGTGCCGTCGAAGACGCCCTATGTGGCGGTCGATCCGAACCTCTATCAGGGCAGCTGGAGCGGCAAGTACGCCAACAACAAGTCGTTCAACATCTCGGTGTCGAACGTCGAGGGCTTCCGCGCCAAGGTCCACTATCAGAGCGACGGCACCAACAAATATCAGGACGTCCTGATCAAGGACGGCGCGTTCCGGATCGGCGATACCAAGTTCTCACTGGTGCAGCAGGGGACGGCGCTGATCGCCAACGTCGTCACCGATCCGGCCACCGGATCGACCTATCTAGATAAGGCCTACGCCACCCAGAAGTGAGGGATCGTTCGCTGGCGACTAGGCGCGGCGGTCGGTTGCGCGCGCCCGCGTCGGCGCGTCCTTGCTGAGATCGAGCGCGTGGAAATAGGCGCGGCGGCGCAATACGGCTTCTTCGGGAAACTGCCTCACCACCAGG
Source organism: Bradyrhizobium sp. NAS96.2 (assembly GCF_001908235.1). GTDB lineage: Bacteria > Pseudomonadota > Alphaproteobacteria > Rhizobiales > Xanthobacteraceae > Bradyrhizobium. The sequence continues at coordinate 9,281 of NZ_LGHK01000250.1, read as the reverse complement.
TTGGTGCGATTGTCGACCACCTGGTAGACCACGGCGCGCGCGTCGCGATCGATGATGACCTGGTCGGTGACCGATGGGGCCTGATTTGAAATAGACGCATTGACGGCGTTGGGGTCGATCGTGACGCGCACGCTCGGCTCCGGAGCGGTGACGCTCTGGCTCGCGGGCAATTCGGTCTTCACCGCCTTCTGCGCCGTATCGCTCACGGGAGTGATCATCGGCGCTGCGACCGGTGCCCCCACCGGCTTGATGTTGAAATCTGTACTCATGGCAGCCTCGTAGTGCACAGGCACTAGTTTGCTTGAGTCAAATCCCAACCCCTCACGATCCGCAACTCTACGGGGAACCTCTCAACAGGGTGTTAGGGAACACGCTGAATGCCGCGCTGCCGGAGCTGCGTCGAATTGAGCTAAATTGTCGGCTTGTGCGCGTCAGAGCGTGCGGCTGACGGCGATCGGCGTCATGTTGCGCGGACCTGGCGTGGCGCGCTGTCCGTTCGCGGTGTAGGTGTTCGGGATGTTGCGGCGCTGCACCTCGGCGTTGACGCCGCGCACGATGCCTTCGGAGACGGCATGCGCGGTCGCAAGCACCGTCAAGTTGACCTGCAGCATCGCGCGGAACGTCTCGTGATGACGCCGCAGCGTCGCCAGCAGTTCGGGGTCGGTCTGCGTCAGCATCTTCTGCATCGACTTCAGATGCTCCACCGCGAGCATGTAGCGCCGCGACAGCTCCGACTTCTGCGCCTCGAACTGCATGCCCTCGCGGATCTTGCCGGCGCGGACGAACTCGGTCTCCTGCTCGACGACGACGAGCAGCGCGCTCATCACCTCGGTCAGCTCGTTGGCAAGACGCGCGACGTCGGGCGGCGTGGACGTCGCACCCCGCGCGGCGGGGGAGGCTGGCCGGTGCTGTGGACGCTGGTTCATCGCGCTGCTCCTTAGCTCTTGTTCGCCTGCTGCAGGATCAGCGAGCGGAACACTTCGTTGGAAATGCCGACGCCGCCGGACTTGGCGAAATTCTTCGAATACTCGTCGGTCAGCATCGAGCGCCACGGCCCGGTGCCGACCGTGTCGCCGTAGGGACCGTCGCCCTTCAAGCCGGTCGTCATCTGCGAGAACATCGTGTTGAGGAACATCGATTCGAAATCGGTTGCGGTCGCCTTCGCCTTGGTGATCTGCTGCGGCGTGACCTTCTTCATCGCGTCCTGCAGCACGGGATCGGGGCGGCCGTTGAGCATCGGCATCAGCGCCTTGTTCGGCATGGCGCCGGTGGTGTTGTTGATCAGGCTCGCCATCACATCACCTCGATGTCGGCTTCGATCGCGCCGGCGGCCTTGATCGCCTGCAGGATGCTGATGAGGTCGCGCGGTCCGATGCCGAGGCCGTTGAGGCCGTCGACGAGCTGTTGCAGCGAGACGCCGTCCTTGACCACCGCGAACTTCTTGCCGTCCTCGGTGACCTGCACATTGCTGCGCGGCGTCACCACGGTGCGGCCGCGCGACAGTGGATTGGGCTGGCTGACCTGCGGGCTCTCCGAGATCGTGACGGTGAGGTTGCCTTGCGCCACCGCGACGGTCGCGACGCGCACATCGCGGCCCATCACGATGATGCCGGAGCGCTCGTCGATCACGATCCTCGCCGCAAGGTCGGGATCGACCTGCAACTGCTCGATCTCGGTCAGGAAGGCGACGACGTTGCCCTTGAACTCCGGCGGGATCGAGAGCTGCACTGTCGAGGGATCGAGCGGCTCGGCGGTCTTGACGCCGAGATAGTCGTTGACCGCGGCTGCGATCCGCTTGGCGGTGGTGAAATCAGCGTTGCGCAGCGCGAGGCGCACATTGGGCAGGCGGTTGAGCGCGAACTCGATCTCGCGCTCGATGATGGCGCCGTTGGCGATGCGGCCGACCGTCGGCACGCCGCGCACGACCTTGGCGGCCTCGCCCTCTGCGTTGAAGCCGGAGATCGCCAGCGTGCCCTGCGCCACCGCATAGACATTGCCGTCGGCGCCGAGCAGGGGGGTGACGAGCAGGGTGCCGCCGCGCAGATCCTTGGCATCGCCGAGTGCCGAGACGGTGACGTCCATGCGCGTGCCTTGGGTGCCGAACGGCGGCAGATTGCCGGTGACCATCACGGCGGCGACGTTGCCGGTGCGGATGGTGGCGCCGCGGATGTTGACGCCCATGCGCTCGAGCATCGCTTGCAGCGATTGCTTGGTGAAGGGGATGTTGTTGAGCGTGTCGCCGGTGCCGTTGAGGCCGACCACGAGGCCGTAGCCGATCAACTGATTCTGCCGCACGCCCTCGATGTTGGCGAGATCCTTGATCCGCGACGTCGCGGCCGCGGGCACGGCGGAAGCCGCCAGCGCCAGCAGCGCGGCGCAGGCCAACCCGAATAAGCTTACGATGCGGATGCCGGGCATCCCGATGCTCCCCTCAAACTCACTGGCGGATCACGCGACACTCCCATGACGGCGATCCGCCATTAACCATGCGAGCTGCGTGCCACTTCGTATCGTTGAGGTAATGTGCTGATTTGTTTATCGAAATTATCGGATCGCCATTCTGCTCCGGTTCGCCAGGGAGCGCGAAACTGCCGTGCGGCGGCAGAAATTGCCGGGTCGTTTACGCATCGTTAACCATAAAACGGCGATGCTCGCGGCATTCAGGCCTGCGGGATCATGGCGATGCGCATCTACGGACCGAACGGCACCACGCTTGGCACGTCCACCAGCTCCACGCGGCGCACCTCGTCGAGCGGCTTCTCACTGCCGGATGCAACGACCGCGCAGGAGGAGGTTCGCTCCGCCGCCGCGCCGAAGGCCGCCGCCAGCCTCGATGCATTGCTCGCGCTGCAGGGCGTCGAAGACCCGACCGAACGCCGCAAGCGCTCGGTGGCCCGCGGCAAGGGCGCGCTCGACGTGCTCGACGCGCTCAAGCTCGGCCTGCTGTCCGGCAATTTCGATTCCTCAACCGTGAACCGGCTGCGCGATGCTGCGGCGAGCCTGAAGGAATCCTCCGGCGATCCCGGCCTCGATGCCGTGCTCGGCGAGATCGAACTGCGCGTCGAAGTCGAGCTCGCCAAGGCCGGGCAATACTAGGCGTCTCTCTCACGTAAGCCTGCTCAAGCCGCCATCGCCTCAGGCCGCCAGCGCCTTGCGCTGCGCGTCGTAGCGGCGCTGCGCGGCCAGCACCTCCTTCAGATTCTGCTCGGCCCAGTCGCGCAGCGGATCGACTGCCTCGGCGAGCGTCGAGCCGAGCGGCGTGATCGAATACTCAACGGTGACCGGAACGGTTGCGATCGCACGGCGGCGCAGCAGCCCGTCGCGCTCCAGGCTCTTCAAGACCTGCGACAGCATCTTCTGCGAGATGCCTTCGATGGCGCGGCGGAGCTGGTTGAAGCGCATCGGCTCGCTGCGCAGCAGCAGCAGGATCAGCACCGCCCATTTGTCGCCGACCCGGTCGAGGATCTGGCGCGTCGGGCAATTGGCGGCATAGGCGTCCGGCTTCAGGCTGGCGGCTTTCATCGGGTTACTCCGGCGTAATCAGGTGAGACGAGAGTGCCTTCTTCACACTTACATCCAATTGGCTATCTAGTCACCATTGGAAACTATCAGTCGGAGACTTGAGATGAAGATCGCCATCGCCGGTGCGTCCGGCCAGGCCGGCTCGCGCCTGACCGCGGAACTGGCACGCCGCGGCCATGCCGTCACCGCCATCGCCCGCAACCCGGAGAAGATCGCAACCCTGCCGGGTGTCACCGCCCGGAAGGGGGACGTGAACGACCAGGCGGGCCTCGCCGCGCTGTGGGCCGGCCACGATGCCGCGATCAGTTCCGTCCATTTCACCGTCAGCGACCCCCTCAAGCTGATCGGGGCGGCCAAGGCCTCCGGGGTCGGCCGCTATCTCGTGGTCGGCGGCGCCGGCAGCCTCGAAGTGGCCCCGGGCGTCCGCCTGGTCACGACCCCGAACTTCCCGCCCCAGTACAAGGCCGAGGCCTCGAAAGGGGCCGAATTCCTTGACCTGCTGCGCCAGGAAAAGGAGCTGAACTGGACCTTTTTGTCGCCCTCGGCGCTGTTCGTGGCGGGCGAGCGGACCGGCAAGTTCCGGCTCGGGACCGACCAGCTCCTGACCGCAGCCGACGGGAAAAGCTCGATCTCGTTCGAGGATTTCGCAGTTGCACTCGCCGACGAAGTCGAGCGCCCGGCCCATATCCGACAGCGTTTCACGGTCGGCTATTGAGGGAGCGGGGCGGCCCCCAGGCAGGGCGGATAAGTTTGCCTGTGCAAGGCCTTGGGGGCAGCCCGCCTTTCGTAGTGGCAGATATTGTCTGTCACATGACGTGGCTATATAAGGCGCCGCGCGGAGGGGTCCTGTTCCCTCCGCCTGACAGGGACATGGCTGCCTTTGGAAAAGCTGAAGAACTACCGGCCGACTGAAAAAGAGCCTTTCATGAATGAGCGGCAGCGCGACTATTTCCGCGCCAAGCTGCTGGCCTGGAAGGATGAGATCCTCCGCGAATCGAAGGTCACGCTGCAGACGTTGCAGGAAGAGAACGTCAATCACCCCGACCTCGCGGACCGAGCTTCCTCGGAAACCGACCGCGCGATCGAACTCCGTGCCCGCGACCGTCAGCGCAAGCTGATCTCGAAGATCGACGCGGCGCTCCAGCGCATCGAAGACAACACCTACGGCTATTGCGAAGAGACCGGTGACCCGATCTCGCTGAAGCGGCTCGAAGCCCGCCCGATCGCAACGCTATCGGTGGAGGCGCAGGAACGCCACGAGAAGCGCGAGAAGGTCTATCGCGACGAATAGTGGCGGCTGGCCACCACAAATTGATTCCGGCGCGCACCGGTTATAGGTTCGCGCCGCCACGATGACACGTACTCTCAACATCGCATCGGCCTTCTTCCTGGGCTGATCCGTTTCCGACGGGAAACAGCTTCCACAAGGAAGCGCCGATCGCCCCGGCAAGCTCCGCTTGGCCGGGTTCCGGTGAACCGAATGGGCCGGTCAGGTTCCGCGCATTGCGGAGCATCGATGGCTGGCGACAGTTTGAGAGACAATCATGATTAGTCGAGACGCGCGCGTGCGCTGAGCGACGCGCAAATCGCGCAATTCATCGAACAGGGCTTTGTCAGGATCGACAACGCCTTTCCCCGCGAACTCGCCGATGCCGGGCGCGCCATCATGTGGTGGGATCTGCCGTGCAGCGCGCACGCTCCGCCTCTCCCGCTTGCGGGAGAGGGGCACAGCGTCGATGCGGCGATAGTTCGACAACATCTACGCCAGTTCGGCTCCGAGTGTCGTCTCGCTTGCCGCGGTGCGGCGGCGCCGGCCGTGGATCTTTGACCACGTCAGCAATTCGCGGAACGCAGGCGTCAGGCCCCAGGCCGAATCCGTCAGCTCGTATGCGACCTGCAGCGGCTTCTCGGCGAGCACCTTGCGCGATATCAGCCCGTCGCGCTCGAGCTCGCGCAGCTGTGCGGTCAGCATATGCTGGGTGACCGGGACGAGCGCACGGCGCAGTGCGCCGAACCGCACGCCGCCGTGCATCAGCGTGAACAGGATCTCGAGCTTCCACTTGCCGCTGAGCGCGTGGATCGCCTGCTTGGAATCGATCAGCAGGGTCGGGTCGGTGGGGCAGCTGTCGCAGTCACCGCCGTCACAACTATCCGTGGTATTGTTTTCCATACCGGTCTCGATTTTCATTCTACTTGCTCGAACAGAGATAGTGACCAGATGCGGCCTGTGCAGGGTGGGCGGTGCGATGTTCGACCCCGCCGAACCATCGAAAGGGCGAGGACATGAGCACGGTTTTGGTCACGGGCGGAACGGGTTTCATCGGCGTGCATACCATTCTGCAACTGCTGGCCGACGGGCATGCGGTACGGACCACGGTGCGCAATCCGGACCGCAGCAAGGACGTGATCGCGATGCTGCGCGAGGGCGGCGCGCTGACGGCCGACCAGGTCGGGTTCGTCACCGCTGATTTGCTGCGCGACGACGGCTGGCGCGAGGCGGCCAAGGGTTGTGATTACGTGCTGCATGTCGCATCGCCGCTCGGCGCGAACGTGCCCGAGGACGAGAACGAGCTGATCGTTCCGGCGCGCGAAGGTACGCTGCGGGTGTTGCGCGCGGCGCGCGAGGCCGGCGTCAAGCGCGTCGTCGTGACGTCGTCGTTCGCGGCGATCGGCTACGGTCATCCGCCGCAAGCCAAGCCGTTCGACGAGACGGTCTGGTCCAATCTCGATGGCCCTGACGTGCAGGCCTATCCGAAATCCAAGACGCTGGCCGAGCGCGCCGCCTGGGATTTCGTCGCGCGCGAAGGAGGTGGCCTCGAGCTTGCCGTGGTCAATCCCACGGCCGTGTTCGGCCCGGCGCTCGGCCCCGACTTCTCCGAGTCGATCGGCATCATCAAGGCCCTGCTCGACGGCGCGATGCCGGCGGTGCCTCGGATCCATTTCGGCCTCGTCGACGTGCGCGATGTCGCCGACCTGCATCTGCGCGCCATGACCTCGCCGAAGGCCAAAGGCGAGCGGTTCCTCGCGGTCGCCGGCGAGACCATGTCGGTGCTGCAGGTGGCCAGGCTGTTGCGCCGGAAGCTCGGCAGCAAGGCGCGGCGCGTGCCCCGGTTCCAGGCGCCGGACTGGATGATGCGGCTCGCCGCGCGGCGCAATCCGATGGCCCGCGCCGCCCTGCCGCTGCTCGGCAAGGTGCGCCGCTCGACCAGCGCCAAGGCGCAGAACCTGCTCGGCTGGCGGCCGCGCGGCAATGAGGAGATGATCCTCGCGACCGCCGAGAGCCTGATCAGGCTTGGCCTGGTCAGGGCCTGACAGCCTCTCCCGTCCGGCGTGCTTGCCAGACGCGTCGGCGAGTGCTGAATTGCCGTGAGCAGACGGAGGCGCCACCGCGCCACCGTGACCATCAGGGAGGCTGCGCAGATGGATCGGGTCCTCGCGGCAGCTAAGGCGATTGCCAGCGCGCGTCGCAATCGCACGCCGCTCAAGGCGCTTCCGAAAGACGTCGTGCCGCTCGACGAAGCCGAAGGCTACCAGGTGCAGTACGCGCTGCACGATTTGTTGCAGCCGCAGGTCGGCAGCCTCGTCGGCTACAAGATCGGCTGCACCAGCGCCGTGATGCAGGAGTACATCAACATCCCGCACCCCTGTGGCGGCGGCGTGTTCGAGAAGGTCGTGCATGACAGCGGCGTGCAGCTGCCGGCGGCCGATTTCGTCCATGTCGGCGTCGAATGCGAGATCGCGGTGAGGCTGGCGCGCAATCTGGCTGCGAGCGAAGCGCCGTTCACCGCCGAATGGGTCGCGGAAGCGATCGAGGCCTACCATCCCGCGATCGAGATCGTCGACGACCGTTACGTCAAATGGGAGACGCTCGGTGCGCCGACACTGATCGCCGACGATTTCTTCGCCGCCGGCTGCGTGCTCGGCGAGGCCGTTCCGCGCATCACCGCGCCCGATCTGCGCGAGGTCGTGGGACGCGCGATCGTCAACGGCAAGGAGGAGGGGCGCGGCACCGGCGCCGACGTGCTCGGTCATCCCCACAACGCGCTCGCCTGGCTTGCCAATCATCTCGCCGCCGAGGGGCGTGGCCTGCATGCCGGCCAGATCGTCATGACCGGCAGCCTGGTCAAGACGGTGTGGCTGAAGCCGGGCGATGTGGTCGTGATGGAGCTCGACGGGCTCGGCAAGGTGGAAGCGACGTTCACCTGAGGTGAAGTTGGATTGACGAGCCCGTCCCCACACAAAGATGTCGTCCCTGCCTAGTGCGCAATTGTGCACTAGGCAGGGACGACACTGGAGTGCGCGGAGTGATCTTGCGTGCCTTCTGCGTCGGGACGTCACTGTTTCCTACAGTTGATCGTTCGTGCACATCAGGACCTTGCCGTCCCACAGGCTTCGGACCGCGTCGAACGGCACGGCCAGCCTGGCATATTTGCGATTGAACCAGACGCCGACCTCGAAGCCGTCATCCCTGACCACGAGCCGATCGAATTCGTGCTGCAGGATGATCGTGATCTCCTCGGGGTATTGCTCGATCACGGCGGCGGGCAGCTTCACGCCATCGGCCCGGGTTGCGAAAGTGATGTTGACCGGCCGGTCCTCCGTGGCGCGGCGGAGCAACGCGGTCATTTCGATCCGCTTCTGCGCGGTGTTGCAGGGCTCGACACCAGCGCGCGCCGGGAACGAGGCCGCGACCAGCAGCAGTACTCCAGCCATCCGTCCGCGCCGGTGCCACATCCGCCTTCTCCATGTCGCTCACGCGATGTCGTTCTTGGCTTCTGTGGTCGCAGGCCGCGTCGAGGTTCAAGTCGCCGGCCGCTTGCCGTCCGTGACCAGCTCGACCTTGCCGTCGGCCAGCCGATAGACCGCGCCGACAATCCTGAGCTTGCCCTGATCGACCGCGGCGTTGAGGATCGGCGTCGCCGTCTTGAGCTTCGCGACGTTGTCGATGACGTTTTGCCTGATAGCGTTGGCGAGGTGGTCGCCGGGCTTGCCCTCGGTCGCCTCCACCGCCGGCGCGATCGCAGTGACCAGTGAGGGCAGATGGCCGGGCAGGGTGGCGTTATCCTTCAGCGATTTGATCGCGGCGTCGACCGCCCCGCAGCTGTCGTGGCCGAGCACCATGAACAGCGGCACGCCGAGCACCGACGACGCATATTCGAGGCTCGCGATCATCTCGTCGCTGGCAAAATTGCCGGCGACGCGGCAGACGAACAGATCGCCGCGGCCGGTATCGAAAGCGTATTCCGGCGCGATGCGCGAGTCCGCGCAACTCAGGATGCCGGCGAACGGATTCTGTCCGCCGGCCAGCGCCTCGCGCTCGTGCTTGAAATCGTGCCGCCGCGACACGCCTTCGACATAGCGGAGATTGCCCTTCACCAGCCGGTCGAGCGCGGCGTCCGGCGGCAGCACGTTCTGCGGCTTCGGCGGCGGCTTTTTCTCCTTGGCGGAGATTGCCGGCGCGAAGGCGAGGCTGGCGGCGGTGCACGCCGCGGCAGCGATGAAGTGGCGCCGGGAAGTCTGGCCGGGAGGTGTGACGTCGCAGAGCTGGCACATCAAGGTTCTCCGTGAACAAGGACCGCATCCGCGCGATATTTGTAGGTGATGCGCAGCCGCATCGCAACGACAGGTATTCATGCGCTCGCAGCCGCCACGTTCACAACAGTCGTCCTGGCGAAGCAGGCCGTGCAAAAACCACGCTCTGATGGTGGATTTTGGCGGCTGAGATTGATTCGGGGGGACGATGGGACACGTCATTGGGC
>NZ_LGHK01000025.1 GCF_001908235.1 Bradyrhizobium sp. NAS96.2 | reverse complement strand
CCGCTATTCCAACGTGCTCTCCTGGGTGCACTTTGGCGATCTGCATATCACCGATCGTGACGAGCAGAACTATCAGGAGTTCCTGACGCTCATCGCGCAGGCGAACACGAACCTCTCTGGCGGAATCGACTTCGCTGTCCTTCCTGGTGACAACGCCGAGGACGGAACCGAGGAGCAGTTTCTCCTCGTCAAGCAGGCGATCGAACGCCTGACCATCCCGTCGGAGATCATTCCCGGCGATCACGATGCGAAGACTGGCAGCCTTGATCTCTATTGCCGCTGCTTGGAGCCCGCGCTTTGGCGCAGCCGTTCGATCAGCTCTTATCGGTGCCTGTTCCTTAATGCTCGAGACAATGGGCGCCCGAAGGGTTTTGGGATCGGTCCCGGCCAACTCGAGTGGCTCGCACGCGAGTTGCAGGCGGCCGATGCGGGTGAGCAACGGCCGGTCTTCTTCGTGCATACCTATCCGAGCGAACTAGGAAGCAGCGCGGACACAGTGCAGGCGCTGATGCGGAAGCATCGCGTCATCATGGTCGACATGGGGCACACGCACTACAACGAAATCGCCAATGACGGCCGGACGATCTATGCAGCCACGCGCTCGACCGGCCAGATCGAGGAGGGGCCGGTCGGCTTCTCCATCACCAATCTCGACGACGGCGTGGTGAGTTGGAAGTTCAAGCCAATCGGCGGCTGGCCGTTCGTCATGATCACGTCGCCCGCCGATCAAGCCTTCGTCATTGATCTTGACCAGCCCGAGCAGGTGGTGCGCGGCGTCGCCGAGGTGCGCGCCAAGACCTGGGACGCCCTGGGGGTTGTTTCCGCCATGTGCCGTATCGATGACAGCTCGTGGCAGCCGATGCAAAGGAGCGGGACCAGCACGACCTGGGGCTGCGTCTGGGACTCCCGTGAGTCGGCGGATGGCGTCCATCACGTCGCAGTCCAGGTCAAGACCGCGGATGGGCGCGAGGCTTCCGACGCGATCTCCGTGCTGACCAGCCAGTCAGGCCGCTATGAGCTGCCGCCGTACCTGCCAGGCGACGATGCCAACGCGATCGGTGCTTATCCGGAGAAAGGCATTCTTGGAACGCAGCTCGGCCCGAACAAGAACGGTCGCAAGTGGTGAATGTATTCGTATCGCCCTACGAGTCTGGCCAAGTCGCTGTTGTAGCGGGAGACCAACCATGCGATGGGCGTCCCTTGACTGGCTCAACTTCACTCTTGCCGACGTCAGGGGCTCGTTGGGGCCATACCTCGGAATTTTCCTATTGACCGAGCGGCATTGGGACCCGGCGACGATCGGTATCGTCGCCACGGTCGCCGGAATTGTGGGGCTGGTCGTTCACGCACCAATTGGCGCCTTCATCGACGCGACGCGTTGGAAACGTGGGGCCGTTGTGGCTGGACTTGGCGTCCTGACTGCAAGCGCGCTCGCCATCGCGACTGCGCCAAACGTCCCTGTTGTGCTGACGGCACAGACGATGATGGCCGTGGCCGGCGCCTTCTTCGGCCCGGCGATTGCCGCGATCACCCTCGGTATTCTGGGATCACACGGTCTCGCTTACCGCACAGGTAGGAACGCTGCCTTCGATCATGCCGGCAATGTGTCGATCGCCATTGTGGCTGGGGTCGTGGGCTGGTGGTTCTCCCAGAGCGCGGTCTTCTTTCTTGTTCCGATCTTTTCCGTGCTGGCAGCTCTTTCGGTACTGTCGATCCCTGCCAGCGCCATCGATCACGCGCGGGCGCGCGGTCTCGACCGAACCGATCCAGTCGGCGGCGAACAGCCGTCTGGCTTGAGCGTGCTCCTCACATGCAGGCCGCTGCTGATCTTTGCCGTCTGTGTGGCGCTGTTTCATTTCGCCAACGCCGCGATGTTGCCATTGGTCGTTCAGAAGCTGGCACTCGCGCACAAGGGTCAGGAGACGCCGTTAATGTCGGCCTGCATCGTGGCGGCGCAGGTGGTCATGCTGCCGATGGCGCTCCTTGCAGGAGCCAGGGCGGACGCTTGGGGACGCAAGCCGATCTTCCTCGCCGCCTTCGCGATCCTGCCGCTCCGCGGGGTGCTCTATACAGTCTCGGATGATCGCTTCTGGCTCATCGCCGTACAACTGCTCGATGGGGTCGGCGCCGGCATCTTTGGGGTACTGACGCCGCTGGTGCTGGCCGACCTAATGCGCGGGACCGGTCGCTACAACGTGAGTCGGGGCGCGGTGGCGACGGTGCAGGGGATCGGCGCTTCTCTCAGCAACATCGTCGCGGGTGTGATCGTCGTAAACGCCGGCTACAGCGCCGCCTTCTTAACGCTTGCCGGCGTCGCGCTCGCAGCCTTCATGGTCTTCCTGATCGCAATGCCCGAAACGGGAGAGGACACCAAGAAACAGCGGCACGAGCCTGCGACAATGGGCGAGCCTGCGCAAGCAGCGATGGCTGGCACCGTGATCGGTTCGGGGTAAACCCACGCCGCCCGGGGATCCGCACTGATGGCAGCCCGGATTGTCGTTCGTGGGTTGTTGCCGGAGAACGGGCCATGAGGCGGCTTGAAGTAGCGTTGTTCGACGAGGATGATCGGACGGGAGCCCCGTAGACGTGAACCAAGGGATGGCCAGATTGCTCGGAGATTATCATGCGCTCTGCCGCTCCCTGTGACGCAAAGGCGTCCGTCGGGCGCCTGACCAGGACTGGTCGTCAAATCTTGGACCTGGCAGACAGAGCCGTACCGCGTTCGATCATCGGCTGGTTCGTCGTCTGCTGGGGTACTTTCCTTCTCGCTTCCGTCGTCGTCGGCGCACTGCTGCTTTCGCTCTACGAGCAGTCGACTACGGAACAGCTGCGGCGGGCATCAGCAGCCGTGGCCCATGGTTGCGATGCGATCGCGGCGCGCTACCAGTTCTTCACCACCGGTGCGACACGCGCACCGGCGGATGTCCACGACCCTGACCTGACTCGTGGCTTGACCGGGGTGGTGCAGATTGCGCTCCGTGATCTCAATGGCGTCGAGGGCGGGATCTGGCAGAGGGGCGAAGGCTCGCTTGCCTATGCGTTTCCGACCTATGAGGGGACCGGACAGAAGACCGATCTGCCGGAGGCTGAGCTGCCGAGCATCCGCGAAGCCGCCGACACCGCGGCGCTCGACGGCGCGCCTTTTGACCGCCGCCGGGAAGGCCGGGCACAGACCCTGCTGCTCCATGCCTGCCCTCTGCCCGGACCTGTTCCAGGTCTGTCTGCGTGGACCATGGCCCGCGTGCCGACCACGGGCGGGCAAGCCTATATCCAGGCTATGGCGGGACTGAGCGTTCTGCTCCTCGTCGTGCTGGGGTCTGCCGCCTGGCTTGGGCGCTTGCTCCTTGGCTGGTCGCGACGGCTACAGCGGGTGGAAGCGGCGCTCACCAGCAGCAACGATGAGCTGCCCAAGCTCGACCTCACCGGACAGCGGGATCTCGATCGAATTGTCGAAGCAATCAACCGCGCGGGTATCCGCCTGGCTGAGGCCCGCCGGACCTCAGAGGCATTGGTGCGGCAAGTGGCCGAGGCCAACCGTCTCGCCACACTGGGGCGTGTCGTCGCCGGCGTCGCGCACGAGATCCGAAACCCGATTGCAGCAATGCGGCTCAAGGCCGAGAATGCTGTCGCTGCCGGCCCCGATCTCGCACGCAAGGACAACGCGCTGCGGGTCATCGTCGAGCAGATTGGTCGCCTGGAAACTCTGCTCCGCAATCTCCTGAGCTCAGTCCAGCGCGCGCCGCTGGTCGCGCTACCGGTCAAAGACGTGGCCGCCTTCCTGACGGAGCGCATCGAGCTGTTCCGCGAGCAAGCGGCCGAGCAGGGGCTCGAGCTCGAAGTCTGCGGAGGCGGCGCCGAGGCGCGCTTCGACCCCGCACGAATCGCGCAAGCGATCGACAATCTCATCCTCAATGCCATCCAGAACACGCCGGCTGGTGGTCGCGTGACGCTCTCTGCGGAAAGGATAGGGGATCGTATGGCTTTGTCCGTTGCTGACACCGGTCGCGGAGTCCCCGAGGAAGTGCGAGCCCACCTATTTGAGCCATTCGTGACAGGACGTTCCGAGGGTACGGGTCTTGGCCTTGCCGTTGTACGGGAGATCGCCGAGGCGCATGGTGGGACGGTGCGGGCCGTTCACAGAAGCGATGGGACCGTATTTGTATTGGAGCTGCCATGGCGACCATCCTGATTGTCGACGATGACGCAGCGCTGCGAGAAGGGCTGGCCGAGACGCTGAGTGATCTCGGCCACCGCGCGGTCGAGGCGCCGAGCGGACTGGTCGCTCTTGATCTCGCCAGCCGCGAGCGGGTCGATGCCGTCCTGCTCGATCTTCGGATGCCAGGGATGGATGGCCTCGAAGTTCTTCGGCGCCTGCGTGCCGACCCCGCTAAAGCGCCGCCTGTCGCGATCCTTACCGCCTATGCCAGCGCTGCCAACACCATCGAGGCGATGCGGCTGGGCGCCTTCGATCATCTCACGAAACCGATCGCTCGCGCCGATCTCGATTTCCTGATGTCGCGGATGCTGCGGGCGCGGGCATATTCCGACGCGACGCCTGCGTCCCGCGCGTCACCGCCAGATGATGATCTGGTCGGCTCAAGCGAGGCGATGCGCGCGGTACAGAAGACAATTGGGCTCGTGGCCGACAGCGATGCAACTGTCCTGATTACCGGCGAGACTGGAACCGGAAAAGAGCTGGTGGCGCGCGCCATTCACCGGCACGGACGGCGCGGCAGTGGGCCGTTCATCGCCGTGAACTGCGCCGCGATTCCGAGAGACCTGCTTGAGAGCGAGCTGTTCGGTCACGTGCGCGGGGCGTTCACCGGCGCCCTTGCCGAGCGCAGCGGCGCATTCCGCGATGCCGACAAGGGTACGCTGTTTCTCGATGAGGTCGGAGATATGGATCTCACGATGCAGGCGAAGATCCTTCGCGCGCTGCAAGAGCGAAACGTCGCGCCGGTCGGTGGCCGTCCGATTCGGGTCGATGTGCGCGTGCTGGCGGCGACCCATCGTGATCTTGCGGCCGCCGTGCAGGAGGGGAAGTTTCGCGAGGACCTGTTCTATCGGCTCAACGTGGTGCCGATTCACCTGGCGCCGCTGCGCGAGCGTCCCTCCGACATCGTACCGCTCGCGGAATATTTCCTGAATCAAGCAACGGACCCGCCCAAGCGTCTGAGCACGGAAGCCGCCACCAGCCTGTCGGCGCACACCTGGCCCGGGAATGTCCGCGAGCTCAAGAATGCGATTGAACGGGTGGCGATCCTCTGCCGCAGCGATACCATTGCGGCAACGGATTTCGACTTCCTCTCGATCGCCGCTCGCGCGCACGGATCTACCGCTGCGCCGGACTGGGCGGAGGGTGATCTCGCCTCTGCGGTCGGCCGGCTGGAAGAGTTCATGATCACGCGCGCGTTGCGCGAAGCGGGCGGTAACCGGACCGAGGCGGCCCGGCGCTTAGGGATTCATCGCCAGCTCCTTTACGCGAAGGCGCAGAAGTACGGGATCGATGTCGGCGAGGCGTCCGCTGATCGGACAGGCGATGTCGTGAAGCCGGACGAGGCGCGCCGGGCTCCTCCCGAAAACATCAAATAGATCAACACGATCATGGTTGGCATAGCCCTTGCGGAAGACTTGGTACCGCGGGGGCGAACAGGAGTGCCAACCATGAAGCGATCGCTGCGTCTACTCATCGTTGCCGGAACCGCGCTGGTCTCGAGTGCCGTCCCGGTATCGCTCTACGCCCAACCATTGCCGCCATCACCCTCGGCGGGCGCGCCTCCGCCTCCACCGCTTCCGCCGCCTTCCGGGCCTGCGGCCGCCGCAGGCCCCGCCGCCGTCTATGACCCCCAGCAATTGCCGGCGATCAACGGGACGGTGAACCGTTACACGCTGACCCCGCGCGGCGACGTCGACGGCCTGATTCTTGCCGACGGCACCGAGGTGCATCTTCCGCCGCACCTCTCGACGCAACTCGTCTATGCGGTCAGGCCCGGCGACGCGGTGACGGTGCGTGGCCTCAAGGCGATGACGATCCCGCTGGTTGCCGCGGTCTCCATCACCAATGATCGCTCGGGTCAGACGGTCACCGATAGTGGCCCAGGATTCGGTCCCGGCCCCAAAGGCCCGCGCCAGGCGGGTCAGCCCTCGACCGTGCAAGGCCGCGTCCAGATGGCGCTACACGGGCCGCGCGGCGACGTGAACGGAGTGCTGATCGAAGACGGCACCATCCTGCGCCTGCCTCCGCCTGAGGCCGAAAGGTTCACGGCGTTCCTGGCTCCGAGCCAGCCCATCACGGCCCAGGGTGATGCGCTCACGACGCCGATGGGGCGTGTCATCGACGTGCAGGCAATCGGACCTTCACCGACACAGCTCAGCTTCATCCAGCGTCCGGAGCCACCCGGCAAGAAAGGCCCGCGTCCCTGAAGCTTCCAAATTCTTCCGCCTACCCCCTCAAAGCATTAACAGGAGAAAACTATGCATTGGCTTGATCCCGACCACCTTCCGGTCACGACCGGCGTCGTTGAGCGGTTCACCATCAATCTCGATGGCGACATTGATGGTCTTGTGCTCAGCGACCAAACCCTCGTCCATACCCCGCCACATCTGTCGGACAAGTTGAAGGCCAGTGTTCGCCCGGGCGGCTCAGTCCGTGTGCGGGGCGTGAAACCGCGTGGTGCCGATCTGATCGCCGCAGTTTCGATCGAAACGGCGGGTGGTGCGGTCGTGATTGATGAGGGGCCTGAAGAGAAAGATGCGGACAGCGGCGACCAGCTGCCAAAGGCGGAACGCGCCGCGATGGAGGCGTCGGGGATCGTGCGGCTGACCCTCTTCGCCCCGAAGGGGCAGGTCCGCGGCGCCTTGCTCCACGACGGCACCATTCTCCATCTCGGGCATAAGGAAGCGCGGCGGCATTCCGATCGGCTGCGACCCGGCTCGGAAGTCTCCGTGCATGGCGAGGGGCTCGTCAACGAGCGGGGCCGCGTGATCGAAGTCCGCGAGATCGCAAAATCGGACGGCACTTTTGAACCCGTCAAGAAGCCGAAGCACGAGGACGCTAACGCTGCGGAGCCCGACGCGGCCGAAGCGACAGCGTGAGAGGTGCAGAAGGCAGGAACGTCGCTGGCGCGACGTTCCCACTCTTCAAGGCGGAGAGGACGATGAAGAACCGGTATGCGCTCGATTGGGTCAACTTCCTGCTTGCGAACGTCAAGGATGGCCTCGGCCCGTTCCTCGCCGTCTATCTGCTCGCCAGCCAACATTGGGACGCCGGCAAGATCGGCGTCGTCATGATGATCGCGGGTGTCGCGACCGTCATCGCCCGCGCCCCGCTCGGCGCGTTCGTCGACTGGACCCATTGGAAGCGCGGATTGATCGTCATAGCCTCCGCGACCGTCGCGCTCGGGGCTCTGGCGATATCGCTGTTTCCGACTCTCATCCCGGTTGCCATCGCCCAAATTGCGATCGGGATTGCCGACGCGGCCTTCCCGCCGGCCATCGCGGCCATCTCGCTGGGCCTCGTGGGTCCAAAGGCCTTCACGCGCCGTGTCGGCCGGAATGAAGCATTTACCCACGCAGGGACGGCATCGACGGCGGTCGCGGCTGGCGTCGCCGGCTGGCTCATCGCGCCCAGCGCCGTCCTGTGGTTCATCGCTGCGCTCGCGCTTGCGAGCATCTGGGCAACGTTGCGAATCGACCCAGGAGCCATTGATCACGCGCTCGCGCGCGGCGCCGAGCGCGGGCATGAAGAGCAGCACACTGATTGGCGCAGCCTCGCACGATCAAAGCCGCTTCTTGCGTTCACTGCCGCGATCTCGCTGTTTCATTTCGCCAACGCCGCGATGCTGCCGCTGCTTGGCGAAAAGCTCGCAATCGGCAATCAGGAGACCGCGACCCTGTTCATGGCTGCCTGCATCACCACGGCACAGATTGCGATGATTCCGATGGCGATCCTGGTTGGCCGCAAGGCCGATGCGTGGGGCCGGAAGCCGATCTTCCTTGCCGGCTTCGCCGTGCTGCCGCTGCGCGGCGTCCTCTACACACTGGCTCAGAGCCCATACGCCCTCGTTTCGATTCAGATTCTCGATGGTATTGGTGCCGGCATCTTCGGCGCGCTGTTCTATATCGTCGTTGCCGATCTGACGAAGGGCACCGGCCGCTACAACCTCGCGCAAGGGGCGGCCGCCGCGGCCTGGGGGCTCGGCGCCGCGCTGAGCAATTCCGTCGCCGGCGTCATCGTCGACATGGCAGGATATAATGCGGCATTCCTCTTCCTCGCCGCGGTTGCGCTTGCCGCCTTCATCCTGTTTTGGATTGCGGTTCCAGAAACCGGCGGACAGATCAAGTCCATCGAACCTGAGGTCAATGAGCCACGCCTGCCCGCGCCAGCAACCCTGGTCGGGCTACGCGTCCCTGCGGAGTGAATTATGGTGTCGATCGAAACCCAATCCGGCCAAGCCCAGGTCCAACCGGCGGCCACGAACAATGGCGCGCTGCGAGCTCGTAGGTTCGGTTGGATTGCAGTCGCGTTGACTGCGGCGGCGATCATCCTCGGGATCGTTGGCGCAAGATATTTCGGATGGCAGCTCCCTTCCATGGGAGCGCTTCGCGCCAACGCAACGGCCAGTATCGCGGTCGTAATCTTCGCGGGCACCTATCTCGTCATCGCCATTGGCAAGTTGCCTGGCTATCACCTCGACCGCGCCGGCGCCGCCCTGCTTGGCGCAAGCCTCATGGTCGGATCGGGGGTGATGTCGCTCGATCAGGCGTATCGGGCGATTGATTTCGACACGATTGCGCTTTTGCTCGGGATGATGATCGTTGTCGCCAACCTGCGGCTCTCTGGATTCTTCCGACTGGTCAACAACTGGGCCGTGACGCGCGCTCGCCATCCGCTCGTGCTGCTTACCTCGATCGTGCTGCTCGCAGGCGCGCTCTCGGCTTTCCTGGTCAACGATACGATCTGTCTCGTGATGACGCCGCTCGTGCTCGACCTGGTCACGCGGCTCAAGCGGGATCCAATCCCGTATCTGCTCGCAATCGCGATGGCGTCCAATGTTGGGAGCACAGCTACGATCACCGGCAATCCGCAGAACATGATCATCGGCGGGCTTTCGCACATCCCCTATGGCACGTTCGCGGCCGCCCTGTGGCCGGTTGCGGCCGTTGGTCTTGTGCTTACAGCGCTTCTGATCGCCCTGGTCTATCGCCGTGAATTCTTCACTCGCGAGCGTTTCTCCCCCGTTGTTGCGGATCCCGTGCGTTACCACGGACCACTGGTCCTGAAGTCGTCTCTAGTGACGCTTGCGATGGTCATCTTGTTTTTTGCCGGCCAGCCGGTCGCGAAGGTGGCCATCGTGGGCGGCGCGCTGCTGCTGTTCACAAGGCGCGTGCGGCCCGAGAAGGTCTACAGTGAGATCGATTGGACGCTGCTCTTGATGTTCGTTGGGCTATTCATCGTGGTGGCTGGCTTGGAAGCGACCGTGCTCACGCCGGAGATGGTCGCGCGAATCGGCGAGCTACACCTCAACTCTGGATCGGTCTTGTCACTGGTCACCGCTGGCCTGTCCAACCTTGTCAGCAACGTGCCGGCCGTGTTGGTCCTGAAGCCCTTTGTTGCCAACCTGCAGGATCCAACGCGGGCGTGGCTTCTCGTTGCGATGGCGTCCACGCTTGCCGGCAATCTGACGCTCGTCGGCTCAGTCGCCAACCTGATCGTCGCGCAACGGGCTCGTCGCATCGGCATCACACTCGGCTTCTGGGCGTATTTCAGAGTGGGCGCCCCATTAACGATGCTGACGATCCTGTTCGGCACCTGGTGGCTTTGATCAGCGGTTGGCCGATGCGAGCAGGGGTGCGGTATTAGATGCTTCTACTGTGACAGTGTCCGCGGGATCTGTGGAACGAAGTGCCTCCGCGGGGGAAATCCGATGACTCCGCTCCACTCACTCGAGCCAGAAGCGGGGGAGGCTGCTGCCGCCAGCCAAGTGGCGCCCGACAACGCAAGCCGCCAAAGAGCACCGGTGCCGATCGCTAAATTCTCGCCGTAGGGCTTCTCCTTTCGGCCGGATTTGTATTGCAACCTGTGCACGACGTGGAACCTCGTTGCACTTGCCGCTTGGATCACCTACAGAAAGCCGGGGCAGGGAGCTGGGAATGAACGACAACAAACCCTCGGCGCGAAGCGATCTGCAGGGATTGAGATTGATCCGCGCTTTTCTCAGGATACGCGATCAACCGCCGCCTGGTTGCTCAATTACAAGAAGTCGATTGCCCCGATGTTGAAGCTCATCCTGCATGGCTCAAACCACTCATCTACGAGAGAGTGAGACCAGCCCCAGCGAGAGGCACAAGCTGAGGCCAGCTTCCACAAACAGTGCTGTTGCCGAACAGCACTGGCGGCCCAATAACGGCAGCTGCCAGCGCTTGGTTCCTACCACTGGCTGAATAGGACGCAGTCTGCGGGCCTAACCGAAAAACGGAAAGACGAACGAGCCGGTCTCTGGCATCCTTCCTGGTATTTCCAGTGACGAATCAATTTCCGGTGGAAGGGACATGGGACAGTGGTCCGCAGAGGAAGAGCGACGGCTTCTGCAGCTAGCACGAAACACTCATCTTACGCAGTGGGAGATAGGCCAGAGGCTCGGACGGAGTGAAGCGTCCGTACAACTCCGCTTGGCGATCCTTCGCAAGCGGATCGCCGAGAATGAATAAGGCAGCTTTCAAGATTAGAGGAGCCCCCAACTGGCCGCCTTGTCGGGCGTGCGGCAAGGGCATGGCCACGATCAAGCATAACGCCGATGACGATGGTCGCGAGTGGTGCGTATTCGAGTGCTTCAACTGCGGCTACACGGAAACGTCGGAGCCGGCAGCGCACGGACGATAACCAATAGGAAGGTACCGTGCCGGGAATGGTTGGTGCGCTCCTGTATGCTGATCGGTCCGTTGTTCGGAACACCGTGCTTTCCCGGAATCCTCAAACCCTGTGGATAAGGGTAAAGTAGCTCTTGCCGAGTGAGAGCATTTCAGCGCGTGAGATTTTCGAGAATTTTCTCGGTTGGGGGCCGTAATACGCGAGCGGCCCTCTCTCGATTCAGCCCGCGCGGTGAGACGCCCCCAGCATTGCCCTCCAAGGGTGCTGGGGCCGTTTCTTATGACAACGTCGCTGCCATACCTAAGTGAATGCAGGAACGTATGCGCTGGACCTTCCCGATGGCGCACATTGGGCGCTGATCCATGAAAAGCTCAATCTCAACTACGGCGAGGTGTTCGACTATATCGCCGAGGACCCGGCTTTCTTCGGCGCGGCGCCAGATCCTCCGGGACGGCAGACTTAGGCGACCTTTTGGAAGAATGGTGGGCCTCGTCAGCCCGTGCACCTGCCAGGGCGAGCAAGACGGCGTCGACGAGCGGGAATCGGATAAGGTCTTAGAGGTTGATAACGACGACGGCAAACGTCGCCATTAGAACGAAGAAGCCGATAACGGAAATGGCTAGAAAGACTTTTCCCATTCGGGCAAAACCCAGCTCCTGGCCATAGGTTTCTCGTGCGACGATTTGACCGGCTTAACGTCGGCCGCGCTTGTCCAACCGGATTAGGAACACCGATCTTCGAGGCATGTTGCACAGCACCAGCGCCCGGTAGAGGCGCTGGTGTTTTTCATGAGAGGAGGTCCTTGCCTGGCTGCAGCATCCTCACGAATGTCCCGCTCTCGTGATACTCGAGCCAGCCTTGGCCGATCGCGTGTTGTAGACCAGCCCAGTATTCGGCCGGCGTCGCCTTGTCCTCGTCGATCATGGGGCGGTTGATTTTCTCGATGTAGATCCGGCCGTCCTGGATCGGCTCGAATGCTCGAGCGTGCTCCATGAGCCTACGGGCTGCTTTCTCAGGATTAACGAAGGGGCGATCTGCTGTCAGTTTCATCGGCGGGGAATCAAGACTTCCATCGCGCACGGAGTGGCATCGTGTGACCAACTCTGTCACGCCAATTCACGACGATGTTCACAGCGCCCGGAGCCGTGTACCCATGTGAGCGCGCCGAAGCCGGGTTCTCCCAATCAATACCCCGTCGGGTCTGGGTCGACGGGAGTGGGAA
Organism: Bradyrhizobium sp. NAS96.2; assembly: GCF_001908235.1. Lineage (GTDB taxonomy): Bacteria > Pseudomonadota > Alphaproteobacteria > Rhizobiales > Xanthobacteraceae > Bradyrhizobium. The sequence continues at coordinate 100,095 of NZ_LGHK01000025.1, read as the reverse complement.
AGATGGTGCGAGGCGAGACATATCCTGGTGGCGCTCCAAGGACCCATCCACATCACAGCGTGATGGAGCAACCTTCGTAAGGTGATTTGTTGGGCAACCGGCCGCGGATTGGAGCATCGTGGGGTTCCGAAATTAGACGACTATCGATTCCTCCTTACGTATGGCGCTCCAACGTGCTCATCGGGCGTGGCCTGATTTATGCTTCGAGATGACCGACCGTATATGGAGGCACGCAATGAGGCAGGACCTTTTGGCGATCTGCGGTGGAATACTTGCCAGTGGCGCAATCGCTTGGACCTTGTGGGGCAACCCGGCGAATGTGGCGCACATGCACGGGCCAAACACGATAGCAGCGGATCAAGACTTACGACTCGTCTCTTAGCGAAGTCCATATATGCGGGACGAGCGTTAGGGCTGTCACCGTTCCCCCCGGCCACCAAGTCGACGGCGGATTCATGGTTGAGATCTTGTTCGTCCGCAGTGCCACCAGATGGCTGCGCTTAAACGGGTGACCGGCCCGGCGTGAGCAAGCCTTGCATCGCATATACCGCTCGAGCTCGTGGATCGGTGTCCACTTCGGTCGGCGGACGATATCCAGCGCCACTGTCTGATGGGTGTCGCAGCCGAGGCACTTCACCTCGAGATAGCGGTAGCCGGCGTTGAGCGCGTCACCGAGGGCAGGGGATGGCTGGGCAGGCCCCTGGAAGGCGAGCATCCGGGCGTTCCACGCCTGGCAGCCTAGCACATTGGCCTCCCGACGCGCCTCCGCAGCCCGTTCGGCAAGGTGCCTGACAGTCGCGCCGAACATGTACTCCCGGGATTTCGAGCCCATGCGGCCATGATCGCCCGAAACATGTTGGGCGAGAAGCCGCTAGGATTTGGGTCTCGCGTGCGCTCGCAATGCGAGACTTTGGTCAATTGGGCGTGCGTTAGCTCGACGGCCTTCGAAACGGGATCACGTCGCCGTCCGCGGCGCGTATCACGACGTTCGCCGGATCCATAATCTTGAAGCCTCGATCGGCCAATAACTCGGCGACGCCTTGGCGGTCCATCTCATGGACGATCGCCTCGGCGACCTTCATCAGCCGGGCTGTCTCGGCGGTAGTGTCGGTCATGGTGGGGGCTACTGCTGGAGGGGAGGCATTCCAAGAGGCTACCGGAGGAGAAATAGCCGGGGCAATCCCGCGATCAGCACATTGTTGATTGCCGCCGCGATGCCGGGCTGGACGAGTGCTCTAATAGCGTCGACGCCCTAGGAGGGCTCCGACCAAAAATGCTGCGGCGAGCATTTCAAGCGGAGCTTCGCGAGTTGCGGCACTAAGGCGGTCGATCCACGTCGGGCGCACAACATCGTTAGCGATGCCCCGCGAAAACTCGCGCAGCGTCTCTCGGACACCTGTTTCCGTCTCTTCGATGGACATTTATAGCCTCCAGACGCTGACAACGCCGAGCGAGTGGCTCAGTTCATTTGAGCGAGCGTTGCAATCGGTCGAAGCAGCGCTTGTTGTTCCGGGCCGGCCTTACCGTGAGACAGAAAATCGGAAATCTCGATCTGCTCCAAGGCGTCGCCGATCGCAGATTTGCCTCGTGCAGGACGAAAACGCGCCCGTCATCCTCGCTGCATAAAGTCCAGCGATTTCCGTTAGAGCTTTGGTAGATTTCGCGTTGAACGGACATGCGCAAATAGAGCTGGGCGCGCCCAGAGCGGGCGCGCCTCGGAATGGATACAGTCAGAACGGGACGCCGTAGTACTCATTCACAGATCGGCCGACCGTAGGGTCGTTCCAATTCCAGCCCGCGTCGTCTCGATATTTCGGCGCGCCTTGAAGCTGGCTTTCCGTGATGCCTGTGACGTAGCCGCCAAGGTTTGTGTCGTATTTCAGCGATTGCCATGGCAACGGATAGTGGTCGTCGCCGATGCCGAGAAAGCCGCCAAAACTGAGAACCGCATACGACACTTTGCCGCTCGTCTTGTCGATCATCAGCCGTTCGATGCTGCCGATCTTCGCGCTATCCGCCGCCACATACAGTCAACGAGGTGTTCAGATGATCCTATTTCCTCTCATGACCACCTGGATGTGGTTCGAGCTCATGCGAGCATCTTCCACTCTGCCGTCAGTGTCACCGCGACGACATCTGCGGCGGTAATTTTCGGTAACCCGTTCTGTTGAAGGAGCTCAACATGACCCAAGTCTATTTTCACTGTTCGAGCACGCAAAAGGTTTTCGTCGATCGACGTGGCGCCGTTGTAGACGGTCTCGAAGAGGCCCGTGATCACGCGACTCGCGTCGTGCACTCGTTCACTGATGAGCTTAGCCTTGAAGACTGGCGCGACTGGGTCCTGCACGTTAGCGACGACCAGGGCGATGAACTCTTTGTCATCCCCTTCTCGTTCGTCCTCGGCAAGCCGCATTGAGGTCGCCATGGCAGTTCAATTACCTTCCAAGAACCCGCTATTTTGCTCGTTCTGCGGCAAGAGCCAGCACGAAGTCCGCAAAGTAATTGCGGGTGGCACGGTCTTCATCTGCGACGAGTGCGTCGAGCTCTGCACGGACATGATCCGCGAGGAGGACAAATCCTCGCTGGTCAAGTCACGCGACGGCATTCCGGCGCCGAAGGAAATCTGCAAGGTCCTGGATGACTACGTCATCGGCCAGAGCCATGCGAAGAAGGTGCTGTCGGTCGCCGTCCACAATCACTACAAGCGGCTTAACCACCAGACCAAGCACAACGACGTCGAGCTCGCGAAGTCGAACATCCTGCTGATCGGTCCGACCGGTTCGGGCAAGACGCTGCTCGCGCAGACGTTGGCCCGCATCCTCGACGTTCCCTTCGCCATGGCAGACGCGACCGCGTTGACTGAAGCCGGCTATGTCGGCGAGGACGTCGAGAACATCATCCTGAAGCTGCTGCAGGCCGCCGACTACAATATCGAGCGGGCCCAGCGCGGCATCGTCTACATCGACGAAATCGACAAGGTCAGCCGCAAGTCCGACAATCCCTCGATCACCCGCGACGTGTCGGGTGAGGGCGTGCAGCAGGCGCTGCTGAAGATCATGGAAGGCACCGTGGCTTCGGTCCCGCCGCTGGGCGGCCGCAAGCATCCGCAGCAGGAGCTCCTGCAGGTGGACACCACCAACATCCTGTTCATCTGCGGCGGTGCGTTCTCGGGCCTCGAGAAGATCATCTCCGCGCGCGGCCGGTCGACCTCGATCGGTTTCGCGGCGCAGGTGATGGCGCCGGAAGATCGCCGTACCGGCGAGATCTTCCGCCACGTCGAGCCTGAGGATCTCTTGAAGTACGGCCTCATCCCCGAGTTCGTCGGTCGTCTGCCTGTTGTGGCGACGCTCAAGGATCTGGACGAGAACTCGCTGAAGAAGATTCTCACCGAGCCCAAGAACGCGCTGGTGAAACAGTACCAGCGGCTGTTCGAAATGGAGAACATCGAGCTGACCTTCGCCGACGAGGCGTTTGGCGCGATCGCCCGCAAGGCGATCGAGCGCAAGACCGGCGCGCGTGGTCTGCGTTCGATCCTCGAAGCGATCCTGCTCGAGACCATGTTCGATCTGCCGGGCCTGGAAGGTGTGGAAGAAGTCGTGATTTCACGCGAAGTCGCGGAAGGCACGGCCCGTCCGCTCTACATTTTCGCGGACCGACCCGATCACAAACGTAGCGCTCGTGGGGCGTAGGCGATCGAACGTAGAGTGAGCGGCTCATGTCGCCAAATGAATGGTGTAGAGAGCTAGAGAGGAGACGGAACATGGAAGAGTTCTTTCGGTTCATCCAGCAGTCCGGGCGCGAGCGCAGTCGCCTGGTGCGGGAAGCTCAGGCAACTTGTGACAGCGTGGTCCTGCCATTGCCGAGGGAAACGCCGAGCAACAAAGGGGCGACGGCTCACACCATCGGCCATGCCATTGCGGCTCGCGACCTTGGGGCTCTCTCGTGATCAAGATCATCGCCGTCCTCTGCAGCCTGTCCTCTCCGGAAAATTGTCACGAGCAGACCGTCACCACCTCAGATTTCGCGGATGTCTCGGTGCGGTCATGCTTGATGGGGGCGCCGCAGCTTGCGGATTGGATGAGGCAGCATCCGGCCGAGCGCCTCGCAGCGTGGCGCTGTGTCATCGGCAAGCTGGGCAGGGGAGCCTAGGGTGGCTCCCCGCGGGCGGTCCTTAGCCTCCGGAAGGACCGGCCGCTCCATTAAGGCCCGACTCGAATTGGCGGCGGCCGTCTTCATAGAAGGGTTTTTTCGATGATCGAGCGCAAGCTGGACGGAGATCGTTCTCTATGAACTATGATCACTTCTTTTCCGCAGCGCTTGCGCGCCTTCATGAGGAGCGGCGCTATCGCGTGTTTGCCGATATCGAGCGTATTGCCGGTCGATTTCCACACGCGATCTGGCATTCAGCGGACGGCCCGCGGCCGGTCGTGATCTGGTGCTCGAACGACTACCTCGGCATGGGCCAGCATCCGAAGGTGATCGGCGCTATGGTCGAAACCGCCACTCGCATGGGCGCCGGCGCCGGCGGCACCCGCAACATCTCCGGCACCGATCACCCGCTGGTCGAGTTGGAGCGCGAGCTCGCCGACCTGCACGGTAAGGAGGCTGCCCTGGTCTTCACCTCGGGGTACGTATCCAACGAGACCGGTATCGCGACCATCGCCAAGCTTCTTCCAAACTGCGTGATCTTCTCGGACGCTTGGAACCACAATTCGATGATCGAGGGCGTAGGGCGCGCCAGCGCGGAAAAGAAGATCTGGTGCCACAACGACGTGAGTCATCTCGAAGATTTGCTGGCGGCGGCGGCGCCCGACCGTCCGAAGCTGATCGTGTTCGAGGCTATCTACTCGATGGACGGCGACGTCGCGCCGGTGAATCGGATCTGCGACCTCGCCGAGCGCTACGGCGCCATGACGTATATCGACGAGGTCCATTCGGCCGGCATGTACGGGCCACGCGGTGCCGGCATCGCCGCGCGGGAAGGGGCTTTGCACCGCATCGACGTAGTCGAGGGGACGCTGGCGAAGGCATTCGGCTGCCTCGGCGGCTACATCGCGGCCAATGCTGATATCATTGATGCGGTGCGCTCGTACGCGCCCGGGTTCATTTTCACCACCGCGCTGCCGCCGGCGGTGTGCGCCGCGGCGACCGCGGCGATCCGGCACCTCAAGACCTCGCAATGGGAGCGCCACCGCCATCAGGACCGTGCCGCGCGGGTCAAGGCTGCGCTCAATGCCGCCGGCCTGCCGGTCATGCCGAATGACACGCACATTGTGCCAGTGATGGTGGGTGATCCGGAGAAGTGCAAGGAAGCGAGTGATCTCCTCCTCGCCGAGCATGGCATCTACGTCCAGCCGATCAACTATCCGACCGTTCAGCGCGGCACCGAACGGCTGCGCATCACGCCGACGCCGTATCACGATGACGCTCTCATCAATGCGTTCGCTGAGGCGCTGGTCCACGTCTGGGAGCATCTCGGTCTACCTCTCCGTTACGGCGCGCTCGCGGCAGAGTGAACATCATGGGAGCATCGGTCGGGCGCATCAACCAAGCTCTACCGGTGGTGACGCGCTCGGCATGGCCAAGATTTCAAACGATGTAATCCGGCTCTCGCATGTGCACGAGCAAAGGAGAGTGCAAGTGCTTGATCATATTCTGCGATTCATGACACTTGGCACCGTCATCGTTGGCAGTATTGCCGTCTACACTGCGCTTTACACCAACAATAGGCGTTTGGGAGCCGAGATATTTCTCAAATATTCTGATCAAATCTCTGACGTGAGGCGCAACCTCCCAATAACTGCTTTCGATGGGCGGGACGGGCCCGGTAACTTGGAGATGACGCCGGAAGAACGTCGAGCAGCACATGAAATCATTTACTCGATCTTCGAACTCTATGAGCTCAAAGTGCATGGCTACCTTCCATCGGAGGTCTGGAAGATAAGAGAGCCAGATATCAAAAGAACACTTTCTCTCCCGATTTTTCGACAAGAATTGGAAGCATTGGGGAGCAGATTTGGAGGGCGCCCACACTTTGTGAGCTGGCTCGAACAGGTCAAGCGGATGTAGCCCCGCTTGCGACCTGACATTCGCGGAGGAGTAACTTCGGGGGGCCCGCATGAAGTGTCAACGCGAGCGCGATCCGGCGGTCGACGATCCGGCCGTGAAGCAAGTTCACTTCAGGTCAGGAGCCCTCGAACTTGAATGAGACGTTGAGTTTGGCGCGATAGGCTTCGACTTTTCCCTTGGCGTCCAGTTGCATATCGAGTTTGACGACCTCTGCAACGCGAAGATCTCGCAGGGATTTTGCGGCTTGCTCCACCGCGTTGGCGGCGGCCTTTTCCCAGGATGTATCGCTGGTCCCGATGAGCTCAATGACCTTGTAGACGCTCTCAGCCATGTTGTCCTCCCGTTCTGTATGAAGCAGGAAGCAGGTAGTTCCTGCCGACGTCGAACCTAGCATCACGACGTCGGTGCTGAAAGCACGCGGCATCGCCGCAGCGCAGGTCAGCTGGGCCGTGTTGCATCGCGGCAGATCCGAGTAAGCGCCGTTTGAAGGTCGGTTAGGCTCGGGCAGATCTAAACTTAGGTTTGCTGTTGTTCGCCAATGTAAAGTACGCGATCGACCTCTGTGCAATGGTTTGGTTCTCTTTTCGTGGACTATGCTCGGGGCGTCAATTGTCCGATCTACCGTGGGCGACCGAGGAGTCACAGCGATGAGAATCTTGGATGCATGCGCCTTGTCGGGTCTTGCTCGGAGGGCGGCCGACACGGCCTCCGATTTCGCTTGTGTCGTTCGTAATCTGATTCTGGACGTGCGCGACAGCTACCGGCCCGAGCTGCACTACATGCGGGGTCCTGGTCCGAAATGGCGTGCCAAGTATCAGCCTTGGCTGCAATTCGATTCTCAAGCCGTACCGCCAACTGGGCAGCACCAGCCATCGTTGCTGTATGCACGCCGCCGCGATGCGACCAGCCCCGCTCGATAGTCAACTGAGGTTACGGTATCATGCCCCTATCGAGGGCCGGATCCCTGGATTGTCCCCGCAGCTCCGATCCAACCTCTGCTCGCGCTCCTTGGGTGGAAGTCCGAGGTTGGATGCTGCTCATTGGCGCCGCTCTTTGCATCGCATTGGTGGCCATGTTGACCAGTTCGGCGCATGCCGGCGTTGCGGTCGAAGGACGCAAATTGCCGTTGAAGTTCAGCTGGGTCGCTTGCCAGCCGAATTGCCGAGGCTGGATCAGTGCCGTCGGCGTCGTGACTGCCGATAGCCCAAGAGACTTCGATGAATTCGCGCGTGGCAGGCGGCTCAACGGCGTCACCATCGCGCTGGATTCCAGCGGCGGTTCGGTCAACGATGCGATTGCGCTTGGTCGACGCTGGCGCAATCTCGGGGTGCTGACCACCGTCGGCACCGGCGTTCAGGCCAACCCAGCGCAGAACGATCCCATCAATATGGCGCCTGCAGCTTATTGCGAATCCATGTGTGTGTTCCTGCTTCTGTCGGGGAAGACGCGTTACGTGCCCAAGACCGCCCATGTTCGTGTGCATCAGATATGGATGGGGGACCGTGCCAATGACGCCAGGGCCGCGACCTATAGCGCAGATGATCTGACGATCGTCGAGCGCGATATTGGGCGTCTCGCCAAATACACGTTCGACATGGGGGGCACCGGCGATTTGTTGTCGCTGTCGCTGAATGTGCCACCCTGGGAAGATCTGCACGAGCTGTCACAGGACGAATTGCGACTGACCAATCTCGTCAACATAGAAATGATTGATCAACCGGGCAGCCCCAACACTGCGGTGGTCGAGCTCCCGCGCAAGCCAGTCCAGGGCGGCAGCTTCGTGGCCAGTGCCACTGCGAACGGGACATCTCTGGAGCCCGCGAAATCGGTCCAGTCAGCTGAAGCCATGGGGCGGATGGGCGACCTGGGGACCACAGTGGCGGTGCCCGGACAAGAGTAGCAGATCAGAGGGTACCGGCAGGGCTTGAACCGCGCTATGGGACGCAGGGAAAGTCGAGTGGATGCCGTTCGTCATCGATCACGGCAAGCTCGATCGCGCAGTCAACGGAGCCGACGCGATATCCCGCCATCCCAATGAAGTCAGCCTTCTCATCAATGAAGTGAAGATCTGACGCATGTCGTGAATCACTCCGCTCACGCATCGATCGTCACATGCTCATTGGCTTGAATGTTTGATTCAGCGCAACTGCAGTGCCGGAAATTTATGCCCTCGCTTTGGACTGAGTGCGTAGCAACGCGTTTCCAGGGAGAAATCGTTGTAATCGAAACGGACTGGCTTCTCTTCGGGCTATTCAAGGTCCGAGGTCTACCGCTGTTCAACCCTGGTGCGCCACAGGGTATCGAAAGTACTCGGATGAGTCGGAGTCCATTCTTCTGAACCGCTCGGATCGCCAGCTTTCTCCACGACAGCGCTTGCAAGCTCCTTTTTGGGACGAGGTTGCGTCGAAACCTGCACAGGCCATTCCAACAATAATTTTGAGAGCATGGGCCTGCCGACGTACCAGCATTTTCGTCCGTCGATGAGGCGCCAGGACCAATACTCGCGTGGATTTGTCGGCATCGCGGCGTTGCATTGTTGTTTCGCCTGCGTGCTTGGCATTCCCATTAATAGAGACGAAGTGATGCAGGTGGCCAAAAGAATTGATGGAAATTGCTTCGTCATCTGAGCACTCAGAGACTACTTCGTTGCTGCAATCGGCTCACAGCAACGACCAGATCGGGCCGCTCAAGAACTTCCACCACCTGTCGAGAATGCGCTCATTGTCGTGGGGTCGGGGTTGAAGGTATTCGTTCAGTATGCGTTGGGCCTCGCTGACGGCCCGAAGAGCAAGCTGTTGATCGGTCACCACTTCTTACCCATTCGACTGATGGAGGATCGCGACGTCAAAGAAGGATGAAGGATCAAGTCGTCATTTGGACTTATCCCATCAAATTTTATTTCAATTGAGGCGGATTGCGAAGTTACGGAGCACGCCACCAGCCGCGCTCGCTAGGCCACGGATACCATAAACTCGGCGGACAGCGGTCGGGGGGAACGTAAGTAGCGCTCCAGCGACTCGAACCCCCGACGCGTCCGGACTGCTTTTCCGAACAGTAGCCGGTGCGTCGTACTTGCGAGCCTAAACCCAGCATTCCGACGGATGGAAAAGCTCTCGTGCCTTCAATGCAGTTCCATCTCCTCATTTATTGCAATGGGTACTGATCCTTCTTGCAAATCATCGTCTCTTAATCAGCGGCTCTGCCGCAAGTTTCCAGGTCATCAGGCGGAGCGGGGAGCCGCACTTGCGGCAGCATCGGTTCTTGGTGACTTCGACCGCCGCGCCGGCGCCCGCATTGCGCTCGCTGCGAGCGTACATTCGGGAAGGTGAAGCGCGTTCCCGATGCTAAGCGCCGCATATGAAGCGCCGCGAGCACTTCGCAGGCCTTGAGAAACTCGCGCTCGGCCCGAAAGCTCAAGTGGTGTGAATACGCCGCGAGCGCTCCTCGAAGACGGCGGCTTCGCTTTCCGGGAGCCGCTCCAATCGAACCGCCACATGCTTGTGGTAAGGTGTCGCGGCGATTGGATCGCAATTGTTGCTGTCGGTCAGGGCGTTAACGCGGGGACCGTTGCTGAGCCGTTCACCGTCGCGGGTCGGGTAGCTTTGACCGTAGCCGTGCGGCAATGCGAGCTGGCCTTGGCGCAGGCTGTCATCCACCTTGCAACGGACCACGACCCGGCCGGCTGGTGACCGAACGGCTATCCATTCGCCGTCGCTCGCTCCGAGCTCGTTGAGGTCACGTGTATTGATCAGGAGCGCTCCATCGGGATCGTCACGCCGCCAGGCCGGATCGCGGAAGATCTGATTGCCGTTGAACATGCGCCGCTGGCCGGCGGCGAGCACGAAGGGGTAATCCTTGGGCATCTGCGCCGCCGCCGGATCGAGCCTGCCGAGCCATTCGAGCAGCGGTGCAATGGCGAGATGCACCTTGCGGTCGGGATGGCTGACCAACGACCACACGTCCTCATAACTGTGCTCGGTGATGGCAACACCGCTCCGCGTTCGGACTATGGCATCAAACAATGCATCGCCCAGACCGGCGTCCGGTACGTTGCCATGAGGTCCGAGTGCGCGCCGCACCGCTTCGGGCGAGCGCTTGGCGCAGGCTTGCGCCGCCTGCCAGAGTGGTGCGGCAGCGGCCGTGCCGTCCGGCAAGGTTGCCCCCAGGGTATGATAAAGCACGAGAGCGCCGACCGCGGAGCTTTGCGGATTGGCGCCCATGAAGGTACGAAGTGCCTGCGCGAAGGCGGGTCGTGAATGGAGGGCGGCCTCGCGGAGCGGAGCCAGCGCGTTGTCGCCGGGCAGGAGCCCGAGCGCACGGGCGAGCCGCGTATAGATTTCCGGTTCGGGGAGGGTACCTTGTAGCGGCGGCACCGCGCCTGAACGGACATGGAAGAAGTTCTTCGGAAATTCGAAATTGAATAGCGTGAACTCGGTCTTCTCATACTGCGAAGAGGCCGGCAGCACGTAATGGGCGAGCTGGGCCGTTTCGGTCATGGCCACATCGACGACGACACAGAGGTCGAGCGCGGCGAGCGCTTTTTCCACTTCTGCGGTATTCGCAGCTGTGTTCGCTGGGTTGGAGCTGTCGATCCACACTGCGCGCAGACGGTCAGGATGATCGTTGAGTACCGCTTGCGGGAATATGTTCGGCGGCAAGAGCCCACCGATCACGTCGGTATCGGTTGCGGCGAATTTCTGGTTTGGCGAGTTGCCCCAGAGCGGCATCAACCAGCTATGAAGCTGGTTGGTACCTGGCCTGCCAAAGCTTCCCGTCAGCATGATCAGGAGCTTTTCCAGATAGGAATTGAGGGTCGAGTTGACACCCTGCTGTATGCCGAGTTCGACGCGGACCGTCATCGCCTTGGCCTCGCCGATCATGTCGGTACAGCGTTCGATTTGGTCAAGCGGGATGTCAGCCGCTGCGGCCCAATCCGCGACAGGAATGCGGAGCAGGGCGTCCTTTACTTCGCTGAAGCCCGTCGTATGCGCAGAGATGAATTCAGGGTCCAACGCATCGCGCCGCAGCAGAGTAGCGAGGATCGCCCCTAACAGGAATGCATCCGCGCCGGGACGAACGGCGAGGTGGAGGTCGGCCATCTCGGCGGTCTCGGTACGCCGCGGGTCGATCACGATGAGCTTGCGGGCGGGATCCTTCCTGATCTGGTTTAGATGGTCGCGAGCATTGGGGAAACCGTGGGCGATCCAGGGGTTTGCGCCGATCACGAAAAGGAGATCGCAGTGATGCACGTCCTCCGCCGTGTGGCAGGTCTGGCTGCCGAACAGATGACCGTTGACCCAGAAATCCCCGGTCTTCTCCTGCGATAGCGCGTTGAACACGTGGCGCGAGCCGAGTGCGCGCAGGAACCCGGTCGCGTAGGCGCCGCCGGCATGATTACCCTGGCCGCCGCCGCCATAGAGGGCAATGCTCTTGCCGCCGTGGCGGTCGACGACATCCCGTAGCCGCGCGCCGATCTCGGCAATCGCAGTATCCCAGTCGATGGCGTCAAAGCCGCCATCAGGGCGTCGTCGCAATGGTGTGGTCAACCGGTCGCGATGGTGAGCATAGTAGGGAATGCGTGCTGCCTTGTTGCAGAGATAGCCTTGCGACTTTGGATTGTCGCGGTCGCCCCGCACCTTAGTAAGGCGCCCCTCCTCGACGAGGACCTCAACTCCACAATTGACGTAGCAGATATTGCACGCGGTTTTCTTCCATCCTGCGCTCGACATCGCATCTTCCTCCCGGACTGGATGGCGGCAGATGTTATATGATGGTCATAATAAAACAACCTGGGCCACGGGCGAGCGGCTCAAGGAAATGTTCTGGCACGTTTCGTAATCGGCCCGCCGGTATCGGCTCGTCCACGGTTACGGATATTCTCACCGGCGCGGACGGCGACGCCATCTTGCCCCATCCCCATCCTTCACCCTGACTTCGTTCTGAATTGCCTGGTAACCTATTGATCAAATTGAAGCCGAAAATGGCTCGAAATTCAGAATGGCCACTGATTTTTCTCGAAATCCTCGCGGATTTTGATTCCGCCATTCGGAGGTTCGATCCCTCCCGCCCCAGCCACCGTCAACACATTGATTTTGTTGCCGTAATCGTTGTGGATCGAGTCGCCATTTCGCGGCATTTGGAAACGGATTTGCCGCGTCATTTGGAAATCCGTGCCCATTTTGTTTCGGCGCCCGCACGCAACGCGTGTCGCGTCGCTATCTGTGAGCGATGTTCAAAATTCGGCTGTGAATGAAATGAGCGTCGGCCTCGTTATAACGCATTCCGTCGCATCTCGCCGTCACCGCTCGTCGTGCTCGGCTCACCCGCGTTGGCATCCGCTTGTTCGAGCTGCTTCTGCGCCAAAAGGTGCGCGTGACGTTTGCGTGTTGCCGCCAGCGCCCGCCGCATTGTTTCTTTAGCGTAGCCCCGATAGGCCTGCGCCGTCTTGTGTCCGGAGAGCGCACGGCCCTGACCGTCTGTCAGTTCGGCTTCCTCGAGTTCGGTCATGCCGCCGAGCCGGCATGCATCAAGCGTAAACAGCTCAGATACGCCGTCGATCTTCTTGCGCATCTGCTGGACGCTGAACACAAACAACCTGCCGACGAGCGGGAAGATTCGGTTCGTTCCTGAACGTGGATACGATCCAAACGTTCCCCTTCCGCGAGGACCGAACTGGGGATTCTTGGATCGATTCGGCAATGAATGGGTCAAGGGTCCATCGTACAGCAGGACAGCCGTTCGAGTGGGACGTTCAGCTTAGCCGCATGGGTCGAAATCAGCTGGGTTGGGCATCGCGAGATGGTGCCCATCTCAACGTATCGTTAGATGGACACATAACGCACTGAGGATTGTCATGAAGATCGGATTCTATGAAAGGGTTATCATCGCTGAGAGCGATCGCTTTCCCGAATATGTTGGAAGAACCGGTGTCGTGCTGGGTATTAGCGAAGACGATACGCAGGTCCACTCGTATTCTGTGTTCTTCACTGGCGAGGACGAAGGTGTTAGCTTTCTACCGACCGAAGTGAAGGGAACGGGTGAATTTGTCGATCGCAGTCAGTTCTATGATGATGCTGACCGCATCAAGGTAAGAGTTGAAGGCGAAGACGGTTCTATTAGCGAATAGTTGTCGTGGGCGACTTCTCGGTCGGCGGGGCTGGCCGATGCTCTCGGCGGCGTTCGGCGCGGCCGCATTCGGTGCCGGCATCAGCGGCAGCACGATCGGCACCACCTTCAGCTATGATGCCATCGGTAACCAGAGCGCCGGGCTCGGCCGGAGCGTCACCTAGGACCTCCTACAACAAGCCGGCAAGCATCACGTAAGGCACCGGCCCCATCAGCTTCCTCGACCGACACCGCGCACCAGCGCTTCAAGCAGGTGACGCCGGAGGGCACGACGCTCTATTTCGCGGCCTTCGGCGTGACGGCGGAGATCACAAGCCCCGGCGCGCCGGCGCAACGCTGGACCGAATATCTGTCGGTGTCTGGCTCGTTCGTCGACATGCGCAGCACGGCGTCCGCGATGACGGCGCTGCGCTACTTCCACCCCGACCATCTCGGCTCGATCTCTGTGATCACTAACGAGACCGGCGCGGTGGTGGAGCGGCTGTCGTACGACGCCTGGGGCAAGCGGCGCAATCCCGACGGCAGCGACGATCCCTCCGGCGGCCTCACCAGCCAGACCAATCGCGGCTTCACCGGCGAGGAGCAACTCTCGGTGGCCGGCCTCGTGCATCTCAACGGCCGCGTCTACGACCCGCTCACCGCGCGGATGAGCGGCAGCCTTAATTCCTACAATCCGGCGGCGCACGATGGCGTCGTTGCGGCTACCAATGCCGGCTGCTGCCTATTATCGCTCGCGAGGAGCGTTTGTAGCCGCCCATTCCTATCGGGACGTGTGGATGTCAATCTCCATCAGCTAAACGTTGGCACCGAAAATTTTTGTGGTTGGCTTCGGTTTTCATTTGAACCCATGCATTTGTAAAAGCGGCGCTTGGCCGGCATCGTAGCAGGCGCTCACGAACTGCCCTCATGCGGAGGACTGAATGAGATAGCGCAGGCTTGCTTGGTTTGGGGAAAGGCAGTAGCGCTCCACGGACTCGAACTGCCGACGCCCTCGGACGTGGGGCACGATCCTCGCTCGGAGAGGCATCTCCATTTGGAAATGCGTGCCAAGTAATTGATATCACTGGGGCGAATTCGAACATTTTTTCCAAACGCGGCTTGAAATCGTTGATTAAACAATCAGATTTTGATTCCGCCATTCGGAGGTTCGATCCCTCCCGCCCCAGCCAACACGCAAGCCATTGATTTTGATAATAAAATAGGCGAAGCCCTTGCCGGGCGCTTGCGGCTGATCGGGAAGGCGATTGACCGGCGTCCTTGGGGCGCCGCTGTCGTTTCCTCGCGGGCAAGTGGCCGGCATCGAGTCGCTCGCCGATATAGAATTGAGCGGCGTTCAAATTGTGCCGGACCCGCCGTGGGCGAAAAATATTGCCCGGGTCATCGCGCGGCGGCGCGGCGGCGAAAATGCGCACCGTCGCATTCGGCGAAGACCGACTCGACGTTGCGGACACGTCGGCAGGTGATCTGCGCCATGACGACGCAGTTCTCAACTTCGAGACTGCTCGCCGTTGAGTTGAAATTCGATCGAGACGCGAAAAATTTTTGCACGTTAGCCCGATGTGAATCGTCGCACTCCATCAAGCGATCGGAGGTTGCGCGAAGCCGCATCAGCTCATCGCGCATCACGCAAAACGCGAGCGCTACGAAGCGATCAGCTGCGCACGTTCCGCACTGCGCAGTCATTCACGTAACGCAATGCGGACGAGACAATTACAACGGGAAACGCCACAAAACTGCAATGGCGCGCTGCTATCGTTCAGCGCCTGCCACGTGGCAGCTGCAATGAATGTCCGCAGTGCGTTCGCCTCCCATGCATCGCTCATCTTATCGACAGCTCGTTGTGACGGTGATGGCGGCGATGCTCTCGTCTGCTGCGGACGCGGCTGAATTCACCATCGTCAACGCCTCGAACACGCCGCTGCAGCATCTCTACATTTCGCCGTGCGGAGCCGGGCAGTGGGGCCCGGATCAATTTGCCGAGGCGCTGCCGCCGTCGCGATTGCACACGGTCTCGCGCATCGTGCCGGGCTGCTACGATATCCAATTCGTGGTTGCTCCCTGGAATAACTGCGTGATTGCTGGAGCTGCGCTCCGCCGCAACGAAATCTGGAAGGTCACGCAGTGGACGGTGTTCGGCTCGCAGAGCGGCGATTGCTCGCATGTCGCCGGCTACGTTCCCGCGCGCCGGCGTGCATGGGTCTGGCAACCGGCTTCAAGCTCGGACATCAAGAGAGAGTGACGTGGCAAAGGTGCTGGTGACCGGCGGAGCCGGATTTCTTGGCTCACATCTGTGCGAGCGGCTTGTCGAGCAGGGCCATGACGTGCTCTGCGTCGACAATTACTTCACCGGCAGCCGGGGCAATATCGCGCATCTGATAGGCAATCCCCGGTTCGAAGTCATGCGCCACGACGTCACGTTCCCGCTCTACGTCGAGGTGGACCAGATCTACAATCTGGCGTGTCCGGCTTCGCCGATTCACTACCAGTTCGATCCGGTGCAGACGACCAAGACCAGCGTCCACGGCGCCATCAACATGCTCGGCCTCGCCAAGCGCGTGAAGGCGAAGATCTTGCAGGCCTCGACCTCGGAGGTCTATGGCGATCCGGAGATCCATCCGCAGGTGGAATCCTATTGGGGACACGTCAATCCGATCGGATTGCGTTCCTGTTATGACGAAGGCAAGCGCTGCGCCGAGACGTTGTTCTTCGACTATTGGCGCCAGCACGGCCTGCGGATCAAGGTTGTGCGGATATTCAACACCTATGGCCCGCGCATGCACCCCAATGATGGTCGCGTGGTGTCGAACTTCATCGTCCAGGCGCTCAGCGGCAACGACATCACCATCTACGGAGATGGCCGCCAGACCCGCAGCTTCTGCTACGTCGACGATCTGATCGAGGCGATGATCCGGACCATGAACACGCCGAGCGATTTCACCGGCCCGATCAACATCGGCAATCCCAGAGAGTTCACCATCCGCGAACTGGCCGAGCAGGTCATTGCCATGACCGGATCAAGAAGCAGACTGGTGTTCGCGCCGCTGCCGTCCGACGACCCCCGTCAGAGGCAGCCGGACATTTCGCTGGCGCGCGCGGTGCTTGGCTGGGAGCCAACGATTGATCTCAGCCGCGGCGCCTCGAGCGAACGATCGGTTACTTCCGCGGCCAGTTGAAAGCTGCGGCTGGATAGCGTCCCTTGAGTTGGCCGCCCGTGCGCCGATGCGGACGATCAAGCCGTCCTGCGGCGCCAGAACGCGTGCACCGTCAGGTTGACCTTCAAGACCGGATCGCCGGCGCTGCGCTCGGCGGATCCCCCCGGCTGCACCAGCAGTGCGTCGACGAACACATAGGGCGCGCCGCTCTCGAGCCGGTAGAGCAATGTCTGCAATGCCGCGAGCGAGGCATTCAGGGAGATCTGGAGCCTGATGGCGTCGTTCTTCTCGTCGCGGTCGGCGGGAACCCCCGACGAGACCAGCACCGCGTGCTGACTGGTCACCAGTTCGGACAGATAGGCCTGCAACTGCGCGGTGGCGAGGCCGCTGGTCGGCGCATCCAAGAAAGCCGTCGCCGGCGCCGCGAGACGTTGGGTCTGCGCACGCTTGTTGGCGGCCGGCCGCGAACGCGCCTCGAGCGCTGCGAGTTCGTCGTGCTGTTCGGCGAGGTGTTGCAGGGCATTGGAACGTGCCTGCAGCGCGACCGCGATCGCAATTGCGCAGATCATCAGCAGCGCGCAGAAGCCGCCGACTGCGAAGATTTGCTCGCGGTTGAGGTCGATATCAAAGTTGAGCTTCGCCTTCAGCACGATTCACTCTCCCTCGATCCGGATATGCGGCTCGACGCGGGCCTCGATGTGGAACACGAAGCGGCCGCCATCGGCGTTGCGCGTCGTCGGGGCAAAGAAATGCACATCCTTGAAATGTCCGGAACGTTCGAGCGGCGCGATCAGCGCCGGCGCGTCGCCGGCGAGGCCTGTGATGCGCAGCGTCGCGCCGTCCATGTTCAGCTCGGTGAGATGGGACGTATCGGGGAGGGCGCGGGACAGCGCCTCGACGACGACCACGGCAACCGGCGACGTTTCCTTCAGGGCGCGCGCCCGTTCGGCCGGCGCGAGCGCGGCGATCGCCTCTTTCGACGAATTGCCCATGATCTGGCGCTGCAGTGTTGCAAGGCGCGATCCGACCTCGTCGTTCTCGCCGTCTGCGGATGCCGCGGCCATGAAAGCCCAGACATTGACGGCCAGTGTCAGACAGACCGTTCCGACCATCAGGCCGGCGGCCATTCGGCGTGTCCGCGCGAGATTGCTGTCGGTCGCATCGGCGAGACGGGACCACAGCGTGATCGCTCCGTCATCGCGGCCCTTGCCGGCGACGACGCGGTCGACCCGCAGCCCCAGCGCGCGGAGCTCGCCGCACGCCTCGTCGAGCGTCGCGCGCGAGGTGGCGAGGACCTGCACATTGAGGATATTTGCATCCGCTCCGGCGGCGACCCTGAAGCCATAGGCGGCCTGGCTCGCCCGCCAAGGAAACAGCCGCTCGATCTGATTGCGCACGATGCCCGCCAGCAGATCGCGCGCCTGTGCCGGGACAGTCATCGCGCGCGAAACGATATCGGAGGCAGGAAGCTCGAGAATGACGAAGGATTTCTGCGCGGCGCGAACGATCTCGTCCGGCAGCCCGACACCCGCGGTCCCCGCCGCGAATGTCGATCGTGTCGATGTCTTCGCGTCTTCAAGAACCCATTCGCTGCCGACCCTGGTCACCTTCAACCAATGCCTGGCGCGACGCCGCTCCTGCCAGCCAAGCCAGAGCCGGACGAGGATGTCGATCCAGCGCCGCATGATCACGTCGATGTTCATCGGCGCGCCTCCAGCGCTGCGACGACGCCTGTCGTTGCGAACCGCGATACCGGTGTCCAGGCCAGAACGCGGTACGGTTGCTTGTCGTCGGGGAGCAGCACGATGAATGCCCTGGCCGCGGCGGTGTATCCGCCGGTCGTGCCCGCGACGAGGTTCACCGCGATCACATGCGTCTGCTGCGCCTTGAGATATTTCTGCGCCGGCCCAAGCAGGAAGGCGAGCCGCTCAGGATCGGCGAACGGAGAGCTCCGCATGTCGAGGAAGGCGTCGAGGCGCTCCGCATCGAACGACGGCAGGGCCCGCAGCACCGCGACCGGCGCGGTGAGCGGATTGACGCCGTCGCTGCCGAACACGGTGATCAGGGGTGCCATCGCAGCCATCCATTGCGGCTGCATGCCGGGAATATCAGCGATCTGCCCGACGTCGGTGAACGGTGCGGCGGCGGGCGCGGGCTGGTCCGGTGTATCCGGCGCCGATGGCTTCGCTGCATTGTTCGATCGCGGTTGCGCATCGTTCGGTCGCGCTTGCCCCGCGGCATCGCGCAACGCGACGATCCGTTGCGCCACGATGCCGGCATCGTCATCCTCGGCACCGACCGAGCGCAGCAGTGATGCGAGCAGTTCGACCGGGGCTCTTCCGATGTCGATGCGGCCGCCCTCATCGCTGACGGTCAGCCGAACCGATCCGGCCGCGAATGTCAGTGTGGTGCTGCGCTCGGCGAGCGGGGCGTCGCGCAACGCCGCAACGATGCCGGCGGCGGCTTCGAGCCCTGCGCTCAGGAGTCCGTCGGCCTGCACGCGTTCGCGATCGATCCGGACGATGCCGGCGAGACTGCGAAACTCGTCGAGGTGGCCATGGCGAGCGCGGCGCACAGTGCGATCGCCCATAGCACGGCGAGCAGAACCATGCCGCGTTGGGTGTGAAGCCTGTTCATCGGCGTGCTCCCGGCGGCGGGTCCTTGGCCGGCGGCTCCTTCGATGCGGACTTCCCGGCGACGCACTCGGCGTTGGCTCCGGGCTGGGCGCAGCCCATCGGCGCGTCGGCGCGCAGCGCGAACTGAACGCCAGGCAAGAGATCGGCACCGCTGGCGCGGTCGCGAACGGTCAGCCGCACCAGCCCTGGCAGCAGCGGCTGCCCGATCCATGTCGCGCTCCAGGACAAGGTCCCGTCCGGGCCTGAACTTCCAAACGCAAACGCGATGTTGACCTGGCCCTCGATCAGACGAACGGGATCCTGCAGCGCGACGCCCGCGAACGGCGTGCGTTGCCCTTGCCATCGAGCACGGCGCCGGACCAGATGATTGACGCCATCGGTCTCCTCGACTTGCAGGCTGACCACTTCCTCGCCCCGGCCGCCACCCGCGCTGCTTCCGGTGACGAACGTCATCTGGTTCGCATCGCCATTGAAGGCGGCTGCCGCGTCCGCGCCGTCACCTTGCTTCACCTGCCGGGCGGACCCGATGTCCGCGGCAAGGCGGTCGACCGCGAGCAGCAACTGATCGGTCTTTCCCACCAATCCTGTCCTGCGGTCGAAATTCAGCGCGACGTTGTTGATCAGCACCGCGGTTGCGGCAATCACCGCCGACCCGATCGCGAGCGCGGCAAGCACCTCGATCAGCGTGAAGCCGCGCGCCGCATGGCGCCCCGGGCGAAGGGCTGCGCTCATTCGTCGGCTCCCAATCCGAGCCGCAGCGTATCCGCGCTGACCATCTGTCCGGGCGCCCACGACACCGTCGCAACGAGATGATATGCGATCCAGTTCGGACGCTTGGTCGCTTGCCCCTCCTTCTTGTCCGGCGCGGCTGCGGCCGGCGTGTCCCGCCGCGCGACCATGGCGTCGACGAACATCGGCTCCGATGTAACGGACCAGCGCAGACCGGCAGTCTCACCGTCGCGTGTTCCATTTGTGAGGATCGAACGGTCGACCGGCGAATCGAGGATCGTGCGCAACAAGACCTGTGCCGCAATACGGCCGTCGATCTTGTCCGCGATCCGGCGGGCGTAAAACAGGTGCGGGCCAAGCACCGACACAAACGCCAGGAGCAGCGCCAATGCCACCAGCGCCTCGATCAAGGTGAAGCCTGCCTCAGCCGCGCGAGGTTCAGGGCAGGTCGACCGCAACACGGCCATTGTACCAGTTGACGTCCACCTCATAGCGCACATTCTCCCAGGAGAGCTTCACTACCGAGCCGGTCGAAGCGCCGTCCGGCTCGAACCGCACGACCGCCTGCCGTCCCGACCAGAGCTCGTTGACGCCGGTCACGTCGACCCGGACGTCGCGAGGGATCGCGATCGTGCCAGCCTGTGCGACGATCGTCCGCGCATTCCCGTCGAGCGACACGCTGCGGCTTTGGCCGATGAGAATAGCCGCAAGTCGCTCGCGTCGGAGCAGGGCTGCGGTCTGCAGCGTCAACGCCTTCAGGCTGCCGCGCCCGGTGCCGGGAACCGTCGTCACCACCAGCGATGCCAGCATCGCGATGATCAGCATCACCGCCATCATCTCGATCAGGGTGGAGCCCGCCGTCGAACCGCTGGTTGTCGCGCGTGTCATCGGCCATCCCTACATCGCAAGCTCGGTGATGCTGAGCAGCGCACTCATGATCGACACCACCAGCGTTCCGATGCCGATGCTGACCGCGATGATGGTGATGGGTCCGATCGCACCCATCAGCCGGTCGAGGCCAATGGCGAGGCGCTGCTCGTAGAGATCAGCGGCGTGCTGCGCGATTGCCGACAGGTCTCCGGTCTCGTCACCGACCCTGAGCATGCGGATTGCGAGCGGCGGCACCAGATCGCTCTCGGACAGTGCCTCGATGAAACGGCGCCCGTTGCGCACCTGCTCATGTACCTGCTCGACTGCCGCGGCGTAGCGGGGCTCGGTCATGATGTCGCGCAGGATCTTCAGCGCGGTCGGCAATGCGACGCCGTTCTCGACCAGCAGCCCGAGCGTGCCGATGAAACGGGCGGTGCGGCGATCGTGCATCGGGCCGGACACGCCGGGGATGGCCGCGAGCAGCGCCATCAGCGAGGCCCGCGCAGCCGGCTGGCGCAGGATCAGCCAACCGAGCAGCAGCACCGCGCCGCAGCCGCCAAGGAATGTGTTGAGATGGGCGCGCAGCCAGGTAGACATTGTGAGCGCAAAGGCCGCGCCGGAATTGAGGCGTCCGCGCAGCTCGGTGAAGACCGATTCGAATTGCGGCACGACATAGAGCAGGAAGAAGAACAGGATGACGAGCGCCGACCCGACCAGGAACATCGGATAGCGAACCGCTGACGTGATCCGTTGCGACAGCTGCTCGCGCCGCGTCCGGTCCTCGACGATCGCGCGCAGCACCACCTCCAGCTTGCCGGACGCCTCGCCGGCGCGCACCATCGCGATGTAGATCTGTTCGATGATCTGGTTGTGGCGCTCAAGCGCCTCGGCGAAGCCGTCGCCGCCGGAGACCGCGGAGCGCAGTCCGCCGGCAAAGCGCGCCACCGCCTTGTTGGTGTCTTCCTCCAGGGTCTGCAGCGCCGCTTCCAACGTCAGTCCCGAGCGGAGCAGCAGCGCCAGCAGGCGGAGGAACGTGGTCAGTTCGCGTTGCCGGGGCAGGCCGCCGCTTGAGATGTCGGCGCGCAGCGCGCTGCGGCCGGCGATCTCGGCCTCCACCGGGAGGTGGCCGAGATACTCGATCCGTCGCAGCACCTCCTCGCGCGAGGGCGCGTCGACGTCGCCGAGAATGATCTCTCCGGCCTTGGTCAACGCGCGATAACGGTAGTGCGGCATGACCTTCCTACAGGCTCATGGTCAGTCTGAAGATCTCGTCGAGCGTGGTCTGCCCGGCACGAAGTTTTGCGACACCGTCCTCCGTCATTGACGTCATGCCGGCGCGCCGGGCCACGGCTTCAAGATCGGAGGCATCGGTCTTCGGACCGATCGACCGACGCAGCGCCGGGCCGATTTCCATGATCTCGAACACGCCCTTGCGACCGCGGAATCCGGTCGAGCCGCACCAGTCACAGCCCTTGGGCCGGCAAACCACCTCGCCAGCCTCGATGCCGAGTGTGGCATAGCGTTCGTCGGCCGCGATGTCCGCCGCCGACAGCGTGTGGCGTTCCTTGCAGTGGTCGCACAGGATCCGGACCAGCCGCTGTGCCACGATCACCCGTGCGCACGACGCCAGCAGGAAGCTCTCGATTCCCATGTCGATCAGGCGGGTGACGGCGCCGGCGGCGGTGTTGGTGTGCAGCGTCGTCAGCACCAGATGGCCAGTCAGCGCGGCGTGGACGCCGATATGGGCCGTCTCGGAGTCGCGCATCTCGCCAACCATGATGACGTCGGGGTCGAGCCGCATGAAGGAGCGCAGCGCCGACGCGAAGGTGAGCCCGATGCCCGGATGCACCTGCGTCTGGGTGATGCCAGGTATCTGGTACTCGACGGGGTCCTCGATGGTCAGGATCTTACGGGTGGGCTCGTTGATCACGGCGAGCGATGCTGCCAGCGTCGTCGTCTTGCCGGAACCGGTCGGGCCGGTGACGATGACCATGCCGTAGGGCGCGAGCAGCGCCTTGCGCAGGACCGCTTCGTGATGCGCGCTGAGTCCGATCTGGTCGAGCGAGACCAGGCCGGCACCCTTGCGCAACAGTCGAATGACGGCGCATTCGCCGTGCATCGTCGGCATGGTGGCGACGCGCAGGTCGATCTCGTTGCCGCCGACCTGGATGTGTGCACGTCCATCCTGGGCCAGTCGGCGCTCGGTGATGTTAAGGCCTGCCATGATCTTGAGGCGCGACAGGATGCCTTTGGCCATCGCCATCGGCGGTGCCGGCACGTTCTTCAGCATGCCGTCGACGCGCAGGCGCGCCTGCAATGCGTTGCCGGCCGGCTCGATGTGCAGATCGGTCGCGCGCTGCTCGACGGCGAGGCGGAGCAGATCATCAAGCGCGCGCACCACCGGCGCACCGCGCGCGAGATCGCGCAAATTGTCGAGATCGTCCTCGCCGGCGCCGGTCCCGGCCTGCGGAGCATCGCCCGGTTGATCCGGCTCGAGCCGCAGCGACAGCGCGGCCTCAAGATCGTCGGCGGTCGCCGCCGCGAGTGCAACCGGCCGGCGCAGCATGAGCTCGACCGCGCGCAACGTCTCGTCGTCGATCGGGGAGGCCACCGCGAGACGCAACGTCCCGGCCGTGCCCTCGTAAGGAAAGAGGCGTTCCTCCCTGAGGAATCGCGCGGACATCTCATTGCCGGCAAAGCGTCCGTCCACCAGATCGTCGCGACGGACCCGATCGCAGCGATAGAAGCTCGCCAGCTCGTCGGCCAGCGCCGACGGCGTCAGCTTGGTAACGGCGCTCCAGTCGACATGGCCAGCCGACCCGTCGCCGTTACGCGGACGACCGGCGCCGTCATCTTTCTGGCTGTCGCGCAACGCGCCCTTGCCGGCGAGATACGCCATGAAGTCGATCGGCGTGGCGGCTGGTGTCGCCGGCGCATTGCTTTCACGCGCTAGCCTTGCCATCGTGCATCACCTGCTGCCGCCCAACGGCAATCGCCGGCCAAGCACCGTATCGCCATCGCTCGCGGGATGAAGCGCGGCGCGGTCGCGCTCGGTGAATGGATTTCGGCGCCGAAACGCAACCCGCGGCATCTGCGCATTCCGATCGATGCATACTGCGCAATGCACCAGCGCCTGCTTGATCTCGACCTGGACCGTGCGCACGCTGATGCCGAACCGCTTGGCCACTTGTTGCAACGGGACTTCTTCAACGCATATCGCCATGAAGATCTCCCGGCGACGCGTCGGTAACTCCTGGATGGCGCGGCGGAGCGCGGTGATCTCGGATCGCGCCTCGATGATCCGGTCCGGGCCGGGAGTGTCGTCCGGCAGGTCGAACAGCGTATCCGCTTGCGGCACCGTCCGACGGCGTCGTTCGGCAACACGCCGGTTGCTGATGGCGCTCATCGCCACGCGGAACAGATATGCGGGCAGATCGCGAACGGGACCGATGCCGTCCGCCTTGCTCAAGCGCAGAAACGTATCCTGCAAGGCCTCGTCGGCGAGATCTGCCGACCCGGTCCGTCGCGTCAAACGTTGTTTGAGATCGTCGTAGCTTGTGACGAGGAGCGCGAGCAACGCCGTTCGATTGGTGTCGCTCATTACTGGGGCCCCATCCCCAACCGCGGCAATCGTCACATTTCAATTCGGTCGCGACACTTCTAGCTGCGGTTGGTGACATGGAAATGAAACCACAGCGAGTGCTCACGTCGCGACATGCGGAGCCACGATCGACGATGCAGAATTGACCTGCGTGCTGCGCGAGTGCTGCGCGCGTCGCGGCTGCGACTGCACATCCGCAGGATCCGTCGCAGGCGCCGGACACGATGGAAGTACGAACGTTGTCACCGGTAACGAGACGCATGTCACGACATTTCGCTGACGACCGAGTTCCGCTGCGCAGTCTGCGCCCGTTCGATTCCGAGCAAGGCTGCCGCACTTCCGGCATCGATCGCCAATGCCTCGCGGAAACTCGTCGATGCTTCATCGGGTTGTTCGAGCGAGAGATAGAGATCGGCAAGCGCGCAATGGGCAGTCACCCGGCGCGGATCGAGCGCAACCGCGTGTTTCAGGCTGATCTCGGCGCCCTGCGGATTGCCGCGCGCGGCGCATGCGCGACCAAGCGCTTCGTAGAATTCCGAAGACTGTTGCTGATTGATCCTGGTCGCTGCCAGGAAATGCAGCATGGCGTTGTCGAGATCGCCGAGCTCGCACAATGCCAGTGCGTATTGCGCATGCAGTGCGTCACTGGCGGGGGCGAGTTCCAGCGCCTTGCGGTAATGTTGATGAAGCTGGCGCTTCAACACATCGGCATCCATGCCGCTCGCCTGCTCGTGACCAGCGAGCTTGCGCAGCGCATTCGCATACGCCGCATGGACATCGACGCTCGACGGCGTAAGCTCGATTGCCTTGCGGTATTGAGCAACCGCTTGCTCCGCCCTCTGAGTAGCGATCAGCACATCGGCGAGCGCAACACGCGCCGGCGCCAGGTCGGGCGCCGCCGTCACCGCAGTCTGCAACAGCGTGTACGCGCGTTCGTGATGGCCGCGGCCAAGCTCGATCGCGCCGAGATTGCACAGTGAGTTGACGTGTCCGTGATCGAGGGAGAGAACGTGCTCGAACAGTTTCGTGGCGCGATCCGAATTGCCTGCGCGATGCTGACGGCATGCCTCGACGAACAGGGCGTCGCATAGCAGCGCGTCGTTCTCATGCTGCGGTACGGTCATCCTGAGCGCGGAGGTCATGATCGGATCGGCGATCCATTCCGCCGCCGGCTCGGACCCGGCTCCGGCGAGCGACCTGAGCTCGGCGTTCAGCCGTCCGATCACCTCAACCCAATCGCCCGGTCTGGTCTGCCGGAACAGCCGGGCTTGCGGATACCACGGTGTATCGCTGCGATCCCGAAGCCATCGCCAATCGCTGCCGTTGGCGAGCAGAATCCAGACCGGCTTGCCCATCGCACCGGCCAGATGCGCGATGGCACTGTCGATCGAGATGACGAGGTCGAGATTGCCGATGATCGCGGCCGCATCGGCGAACGACGCCGCGTCGATTTGCGCACCGGCATCGAGGATGCGATCGTCGAAAGCAGCGAGCTGCTCGCGTCCGCGGCCGATCTGCAGGCTGACAAATCGCGCGCCCGGACAGTCGAGCAGGGGACGCAGCAGATCGAGCCGGATCGAGCGGCGCTGATCATTGAGATGGCCGGGATTGCCTTGCCACACCAGTCCGATGGACATGCCGTGGCCAGGACTGCCGCCGAGGCGTTCGCGCCATCGCGTGACCAGGTCCGGATCGGGGGTGACATAAGGTGTTGCGGCGGGAACCGTGTCGACTTGCGTGTCGAAGATCAGCGGCAAGGACAGCAGCGGCAGGTGGACGTCGAATGCCGGCGCCATGGTCGCGTCACTGACCACATCATCGATGCCGGCGACGGTTTGCATCAGGGACAACAAGACCTGCGGCGTGCGCAGGATCACGCGGCCGCCCCGCGCTTTCACCATCGACGTGTAGCGCACGAATTGAAGGGTGTCGCCAAAGCCCTGCTCGGATTGCAGCAGGATGGTCCTGCCGGCAAGATACTCACCCTGCCAGCGCGGCCGGTCGGTCGAGATTAGATGCTTGCTGACACGCGGGTCCGACAATCGTCCTTCATACTCCGCCCATGCCGCCGACCAACTGCCGACGCCGAACAGGCAGACGGCAAGCACGGCGCGCAGTTCCGCGCGCATGGGGTATCGTTCCAGCGCGTCGCGCAGCAACGTGATGCCTGCGTCATGGCGGTTCGTGTCGCTGAGCAACCATCCGAAATCGACGATCGCATCGATATAGTCGGGTGCGCTCGCAATCAGGTCGCGGAATACGTCGTCGGCGAAATCGCTCAGCTCCAGCATCGCCAGCGCGCGGGCGAGGCCAAGCTGCGCCGCTACATTGTCCGGCCGCAGCGTCAGCGCAGCCGTGTAGGCTGCCAGCGCCTGCGGATACTGGCGGCCCTTCAGCAGCAGAACCCCGAGATTGCCGTGCGCTTCACCGTCGGCCGGATTGAGCCTGACTGCTTCCTCGAGCAACTCCAGCGCGCGCTCGTCCTCGTCCCGCTGCAGCGCGATCACGCCGCGGATATGCAGGACGTGTGGCCGCACCGCGGGTTCCTGCTCCATGGTTTCGAGCAGCAGATCCGCGCTGTCCAGCTGGCCGTCGCGAAACAGCGCGATGGCACGGTTCATGACGGTCTGGATGAATTCGGCGCGCCGCTCGGACGAAGCTTGATTCAGCATCGCCAGGCCTGCGCGCATCGTCTGCGCTTCGCTGACCCCCGCTTTCGACATCAACGCACCCTCTACTCTCGACCTGCGCGTTCCGCGCAATTCATCGGCGGACCGCAGCTTGTCCGCTTCGCCAGCGATTGCGACCAAAGCGCGATGAGATGGGGTTGGATCGTCATCGCGCTTTAGCTCTTTAGTTTGAGCATGATCTCTTCGCAGAACCGCTTCGCACTTTTCCGGATCACGCTCTAGGCCGCCGTGTTGGTGCGGGCCTCGCACCATTCCGCCCAGAGCCTCATCAATTCGCGGGAGAGATTGTCGGCGAAGCGCGGCGCGTCGCAGAGCGGCGAGGCCGCTACGCGATCGCGCAGGCTGCGGCGCAACTCGGCGAGTTCATCGCGGCGGTGCGTCCAGCCGACTGCCATGGCGACGTAGTCGTCGATGCTGTCTGCGCAGAAGCTGCTCAGTCCCGCCGCGGTGAGATGGGCCGCCGAGTGACGGCCGGCGAACGTATCGCCGACGAAGGTCACGGTCGGAACGCCCATCCACATCGCCTCGAGCGTCGTGACGCCTGCAGAATAGGGAAACGGATCGAGCGCGACGTCGACCTCGCCATAGGCCACAAGCAGCTTGTCCTGCTCGGTTTCGCCGACCAGCTCGACCCGCTCGCGCGGCACGCCGCCCTGGCCGAGCACGTTGTAGACCGCATCGCGCGTGCTGGTCTCGCCGAGGCCGCCATAGACCATCAGGATGCGCGATTCCGGCACCTGCTCGAGAATCCGCGCCCAGGCCTTGCCAAGCTCGCTGTTGAGCTTCGCCGGACGATTGAAGCAGCCGAAGGTGAAGCGGCCACCGCTCAGGCTCGGCAGCGGCGGCACCTCAGGCGCCTTGGCCGGCGGGTGATAGCAGACATAGCAGTCGGGCAGGCGGATCGGACGCTCGATATAACTCGCATCGTGCTCCGGCGGAATCTCCACCGGATCGGCGATCAGGCCGTCGTACGTATCGAGCCCGACTGTGCCGACATAGCCGGCCCAGCTGAGCTGGATCGGCGCCGCGCGCATTGCAAACAGCGAGAGGCGGTTGCCGGCAGTGTGCCCGGCAAGATCGAACAGGACGTCGATCCGGTCTTCGGCGATCTGTTGCCCAAGGGCCTGATCGTCCAGCCCGGAGACATCGCGCCAGGACAGCGAGATCTCCTTGTAGCGTTCGCTGAAGTCGTCGTCCTGTCGCTTGCTGTCGGTCTTGTAGCAGAAGATCTCGTAGCCGGGTGCGGCGAGCGCCTCGAAGGCGCGCAGGACCAGGAACGACACGGCATGGCGATGCAGGTCCGCCGACACCAGGCCAAGCCGCGGCTTGCGCGCCGGATCCGGGGCGTTGGCGAACGCAAGACGACTGAGCGGCGCGCTCGGCCGATAGAGCACCGCCCATCGCCGATGCTCGCGCAGCAGCTCGGCGCGTGTCACGCCGGGCTTGTGTTGAAGTGCGAACAGCAGGGTTCCGGCGATGCCGGCGCTGCCGGGATCGAGCTCGCCTGCGCGCCGATAGGCCGCGACGGCCTCCTCGATGCGACCCTGTCCGAGCAATCCGAAGCCGCGGCCGACGTGGTGCTCCGCCTGCAGCGGATCGATCGCAAGCGCGCGATCGACATAAGAGAGTCCGCGCTCGAACGCGCGATGATTGATCAGGAAGTGGCCATAGAGATATTGCGGCAGCGCGACGGTCGGCGCGCTCTCGGCGGCGATCTCGAACAGCCGCGCTGCCTGCTGGTCGCGCGCGGCGATGCCGAAATTCATGCCGAGCTCGATGATCGCCTTGTAATTGTCGCTGTCGATCGTCGAGGCGGCGCGGAGATCGTCGACCGCCTTGTCGAATTGTCCGTCCATCACATAGGCGAGGCCGCGGGTGCGGTAGGCTTCTCCGTATCCGGCGTCGAGCTCGATCGCCTTGTCCAGCGCCACGAGGGCCTCGCTGCGCCGGTTCTCGGTCAGGAGCGCAAGGCCGAGGCTGTATTGCGCGAGCGGCATGTTCGGCAGCAGGCGCAATCCGTCCTGGAGATAGGGAATGCCGTCCCGGGTGCGCCCGGTCCGCGCAAGGCAGGTGCCGATCTCGGCCAGTGCCGGCGCGTGCGTCGGTGTCACCCTGAGTTCCGCAGCGAACGCCTCGCGCGCGTCGTCGAAACGATCGAACCGGCACAGCGCGACGCCCTTGCAGTAATTGAAGCCGGACTGGTCGGGCGCGAGCCGCGCGGCTTCGTTGAATGCGCGCAGCGCCTGGCGCCAGCGGTCCTGGCGTGCATGCGCCACGCCTTCCTGATGCAGCGCTTGCGCTCGCTTCAGATCGGTCGATGGATAGCTGCCGTTTGTCAGCGAGCGCGCCAAAATTGCATGGCCGCCATGCCCCACATGAATCGCAAGACGCCCGCTCGAGTTGTCTTCCATGTGGGAGGCCTCGCTTGAATGAAAGCCCGTGTAGATTGTTTCATCGACAATCTACGATCAGACGGAGAGCCGTCGGACGATGAGTCCATAGAGCATCCGGCGAGGTATTGCCAAGATGTTTTTCGGACACTGATCGAAAAAAATCCCTGCGCGAAGCCTATTGTCGAATTGTCTATCAGACGTGAAGTCAATCATCGGCGACGGAGACATGACGTCGACGGCAGAGGTACTTGCCTAATCATAGATTCATTCCAATAAATCTTGAATAGGCGGCAAAATAAGCTTCTTATTGTTTGAAGATTACTTTGCGCTCTCATGACGACGCAATGACGATGTGCCGGTGGTGATCAACCCACAGGAACAGCGCAATGAAAATGCAAACGTCCAAATACATGCTCGGCACCGCTTCGGTGCTCGCCCTGCTCGCGTCCTCGACCATCACGCCCGCGAACGCGCAGGCCTCCACCGCCACTGCCGGCATCTACGCGGGCGGCAGCACGCTCGCCTCGGAAGCCTTCCGCCAGATCTTTGACTGCTACATGGGCGGCATCGTCGGCTCCGGCACCAGCTATCCCGACGGCTTCGCGTTCAACGCCGGCTTCCCGGCGCCGGGCAAGCTGCCGACCACCTGCACGCTGGTCAGCCTGCCGGTGCAAGGCATGTATGCCGGCGTCGGCAGCGGCAACGGCGTCCGCGGCTTCATCACCAACAATCCGCAGCAGTGGTACAACGGCACGGTGACGCCGAACGCGTCGGCCAACATTTTGATCAACACGCCGCTGCCCGCGAACCAGCCCGCGATGATCGACCTCGCCAATCCGGGCAGCCCGGCGACCAAGTTCGGCAGCTATCCGTATCCGCGCGTCGATATCGGCCTGTCGGACTCGCCGCTCGGCAGCACCCTGGCGGCCCTCACGACGTCGTCCGTCAGCTTCAACCCGACGCAGAGCTGGACGACCACCGGCGGCGCGCTGACCCAGATCACGCTGAACAGCACCTCGACGGCTTCGGTCGCCTACAACACCACGGTCTACGGCAGTCCGATCCAGATCCCGGCGTTCGAAGTCAACGTCGCGATCGGCGTCAACACCAGCACGATGACGGTGAACTCGGCCGTCGTCGGCACCGGTGTAACCCCCGGCACCCAGGCCAACCAGGGCGCCGCCATCCAGCTCTCGACGGCGCAGATGTGCGCCATCTTCACCGGCCTGGTGACCGACTGGAACAACACGACGCCCAACAACATCCCGTATCTCGACAAGACCGGCGCGCAGCAGCTCGCCGCTTTCGACTACACCAACCCCAACAGCTCGGGCACCGCGCAGGCCTACTCGACCTCGTCGCTGCCGATCCGGATCGTGTACCGCGGCGATGGCAGCGGCACGAGCTTCATCCTGACCAACTATCTCAAGGCGGTCTGCCCGCTGCTCGATACGGCGACCGGCACCTACGGCTACAAGTCGATCTTCAACACCACGACCCTGCCGAGCACGTCCTTCACCAACCTGATCGCCCGTATCGACGCCGTCCGCGGCGCCGGTCCGTGGTCGGTGACCACGACCGTTACGACCAATGCGTGGATCAGCGCGACAGGCAGCGGCGGCGTGGCGTCGGCGATCAGCACCGACAGCAGCAAGGCCGGCCGCATCGGTTACGTCAGTGCCGACTTCACCCAGCCTTACACCACCCAGGTTGGGACCATCGCGGCGCCGCGCTCGGCGGCTCTGTCGAACGAGCAGCTGCGTGGTGCCGGCACCTATGTTCCGAACAACGGGGGATCGACCACCCTGGCGTTCATCGCACCGACGCCGGATGGCGCTGCTGCCGCGTGGAGTGACACACGGCTCAAGACGCCGGCCACGACCTGGACCTGGAACGACTACAACATCTACGCCAATGTGTTCGGCACTGTCACCCAGTCGGGCGTGACCGTCACCGGCCTGCCGGTACTGCCGCTCACGAACAAGCTGAACGCCTATCCGCTCAGCGGCACGACGTTCCTCGACCTCTATAGCTGCTACAACGTCCAGGCCGACGCCAACCGCAAAACCAACCTGGTCAACTTCCTAACCACCTACGTCGCCGGTGCCGACTCGACCGATCCGAACTTCGATCCGGATGTCTCGGCGGTGATCGAGAATGCCGGCTTCCACCCGGTGCCGGTTAGCTATGCGCAGAACATCAAGAAGCAGTACTGGGGCACGCTATCGACTGCCATCAGCGCGGCTGCCGCCACCCAGACAAACGGCTGCTTGAATGTCGCCAACGGCGCCAGCGGCGGCGCCAAGTAAGTCGGCGCATTGCGGACGGTGCAATCGCGATTGCGCCGCACCGAGATAGCGTCGAGCACATGACAAGGCCGGGCGCCTCAATCGAGGCGCCCGGAACTATTCACAGAGCGCGCCGGCAAATCGCGTGATGACGCTGTGCAGCTCGTTGGATGAACAACGATGTCGAAGCAAAACTCGATCCTTGTTTCCAGGCGTATCGACCGCGACAAGACGCGGCAGGGCGAGCGCGGATTCACGCTTGTCGAGATGCTGGTCGTCATCGCCATCATCGGCTTGATCATGGGACTGGTCGGGCCGCGCGTGCTGAGTTACCTGAGCGAATCGAAGGTCAAGGCCGCCAAGATCCAGATGCGGAGCTTCGCGAGCGCGCTCGACCTGTTCCAGCTCGATACCGGCCGCTACCCGTCGACTGCGGAGGGGCTCACGGCGCTGGTGCAGCGGACGTCGGGCGCGGCCAACTGGAACGGTCCTTATCTCAAGGGCGGCGTGGTTCCGAATGACCCCTGGAGTCATCCCTATATCTATCGGGCGCCCGGCGAGCACGATGCCTACGACATTCTCTCCTATGGCTCCGATGGACAGGAGGGAGGCAGCGGGACCGCCGGCGACATTTCGCTGGACAAGCTGACGAGCGCCGCCAGCAACGAGTGACACGGCTGCGATCGCGGTGTGCGTTCAACGAGCTCTTCCGCGTCAGGCCGCCTCGGCCTTACTTCCCTTGCCAAGGCAAAACGCGCTGGTCCGGTTTGCCAGTCGCCTCACGCGGGCGCCGATCGGCGCCTCGCGATCTCGTTGCTGTGCCTTCCGGCTGCGTCTCGAGCCCGGCAAGCCATCGATCGTCGGGCGAGTTTGGCAGCGGCGTGTGGCGTCCGGGCCGATCGGTCATGATGGCGCCCATGGCGCGCAGATCGTCCGGCGTCAGCCAGGCGATCTCGTGGGCGTGGGTCGCCACCATCTGTCCGATAATGCGCGGCGGCACGCCGAATCCGCTGGCGACACGGGCCATGGCGATCGTCGCCTCCTCGGTCTGCGCCGTTTCGTGGCCGAATTTGTCGGACACGCCGTGGACGCCGATCGCGGCCTCATAGCTCGCGAACTTCTCGTTCCCCGCCGCGAACACGATGAAGCAGGCCGATGCGCAGCGCGAACCGGCCGCAACGATGGTCGGCAGCTTCGCCCTGCGGATCAGACCGGCGAGCTTGACCGCCTCGGCGAGGCTGCCGCCCGGTGAATCGAGCCGCACCGCCGAGATCAGGCGGTTGCCGTCGTTGGCGGCCTTGATCAGCGCTTCCGCGGCCTCGGTGTCACCCTGCGCGACGTCGCCGCTGAGCGCGACAATGGTGACGTCCCCCTTCAGGGTCACGCTGCTCAGCTCGGCGGCGGTCGCGGCTGTGCTGAAGACGGCTGCACCGAGCACCCTCAGCATGGATGAAACGACCGCCATCGGATGCCTCAGGCTTCGGCTCATTTGCGTGTGGCAGCCGGCGCTGGCGCGGCCGACGCATCGAAGGTGGTCGGTGCGCGCCGCATGCTGTCGAGGCGCTCGCGGAACTCCTCGGCGACGACCTGGGCGTCGTGAGGATTGCGGACGATCTTGGTGGTGACGAACACGATGATCTCCGAGCGGGTCTTGCTGTCGCTCTTCTGGCTGAGCAGGTCGCCGAGATACTTGATCTCGTTCAGGCCGGGCAGTCCGGCCACCGTGCGCTCGTCGTCCTCCTTGATCAGGCCGCCGAGCAGCGCGGTCTGGCCGCTGCTGGTGGCGATTGTCGAGTGGATGCGCCGCTGCGAGATGGTGGGCGTGAGATTCTGGGCACTCGCGCCGGCGGGATTGACGACGTTGGAGACTTCCTGCTCGATCTCGAGCTCGATCGATCCGTTCGGATGCACATGCGGCAGCACCTTCAGGATGATGCCGGTGTTCTGCCGGCTGATGCTGCTCACCACATTGAGCCCGGTGACCGTGCTGCCGGTCGAGATCGGCACCTGGTCGCCGACCTCGAGGATCGCCGGCTCGTTGTCGGCGACGACCAGCGAGGGCGCCGAGAGCACCTTGACGGTGGTCAGCGTGGACAGCGCATTCAGCACGAGCTTGGGATTGGCTTCGGCGCCGAGCAGTGCGTTGAACCCGGGCAATACGCGCGAGAGCAGGGCGGTCTGCGTCGCCGATTGCGCGGCGGCGAACAGGCCGACTGATCCCTTGTCCTGTCCCGCGCCGGCATTGGCGCTGGTCAGATAGGCCTGCACGCCATATTGCAATTGGTTGGTCAGTGTGACCTCGGCGACCATGGCGTCGACGGCGACCTGCAGCCGCGGCCGGTCGAGCTGCTCCAGCGCGCGCTCGATCACGACGTAGTCCTCCTGGTTGGAATAGACCATGATCGCGTTGGTCGCCTTGTCGGCCGTGATGCGGACATTCTGGAAGATGCCGCGCGGCAGGCTGCCCAGCCCCATTCCGCCGCCGGGTCCCGGTGCGTCCTGGTCGTCGTCCTTGCGGTCGCCAAATCCAACCTGGGTCTTGTTGGCGTTGCCCGAAGCATCGGTGCTGCCGCCCGTCGCGCCGGTGGCGCCCTGGGTGTTGTTGTTATTGCTGCTGAGCGTACCGCTGCCGAGCGAGTCGATCCGCGATGTCGCTGCGCTCTGACCGGGCGCGGTCGCACTGGTCTGGCTGTCGCTGGCCGATTGGGAGCCGCGGCCGACGAACATCTCGTTGAGGATGCGGGCGATGCTCCGCGCGTTGCCGAAGCGCAGGCTGTAGACCCGCACCGTCGTGCCGGTGGGGTCGGAGCGGTCCAGCCGCCGCACCCATTGGGTGGCGCGCTCCAGCACTTTGCTGTTCTTGCTCACTGCCAGCACGGCGTTCATGCGCGACACCGGCTGGAACTTGATCACGCCTTGTCCCTGTCCGCCGTCGGCGGTGTCGAAGACCTTCTCGAGCTCGCGGATCATGGTCTCGGGCGCGGTCGACTTCAGCGGATAGAGCCCGACCGACTGATTGCGCAGCCACTCCACATCGAGCGTGCCGATGACGCCGAGCGCCGCCTGGCGCTCGGAGGCGGTGCCCTGGATCAACAGCACGTTGCGGGCTTGATCGACGCGCACCGCGCCGGGCCGCGACAGGAAGCTTTCCGCCGTCTTGCCGATCGCCGCGGCAGAGACAAAGCGCAGCGGTACGATCGAGACGCCATAGCCGGGCTGCCCCGCGCCGACGACCGAGACGCCGGCGCCCGCGGCCTCCGGCAGCGGCACAATGCGGACCAGATTGTCCTCGCGCAGCAGCGCCGCGTTCGACATGCGCAGCACGCTCTCGAAGATCGGCAGCACGTCCTTGCGCGGAATCCGCTGCGCGGAGGCCAGCGTGACCGTGCCCTGCACCCGCGGGTCGACGACGTAGTTCATTCCGAGGCTGTCGCCGATGACGGATTTCACCACGGTCGGAATGTCGGCATTGTCAAAGTTCAGCTCGATGCCGCCGCCCTCGGTGACGACGTCGCCGTCGACGGCGCTCGCGAGACGAGTCGTTGCCGTCGTGGCGGCGTCCCGTTGCGCCGGCGCCGACGCGGGCGCGAGATCCTGATCGGCGCCGGGAAACACCATGGGCTGTGCGCGCGCGGAGGCTGTCGCGCCGGACGTTCCGCCGACCGGGCCGTTCCAGCGCGCCCGCAGATCGGCATCGCGGATCGGGTCGGTAACCTGGTCGCGGCCAGGCAAGTCGATGCCCTTGTCCATCATGCAGCCGCCGAGCAGGCTGGCGAGCGCAAGCCATGCGCCGGTCAGCGCACCAGGCGATGCCTTGCGCGGGTGACGAGCCTGGTGGAGACGCCGCCGCACGAGGGGTCTCTCTTCTCTGCCTCGCTGGAGCGCTGCCGTGTCGCCGGCCGTTCGGTTGTCAATGCGCATCGCTTGCTGCCTTCCAGGGACGATCGGCGGGGGCCAGGCTGCTGCCGGCGAGATCCTCGACCTCGTTGACCAAAGCCCCGGCGCGACCGATCAGTGCGTGGGCGTAAGCCGGACTGATCGGCCGATGGCCGAAGACAGCGCCATCGAGTTGCGTGTTGATCTCGCGTGTCAGCGCGTCGCGCCTCGCCGTGATCGCGCGCATCGTGTCGAGATAACGCTGATAACCGACGTCGCCGCCCTTGATGGCCTGGGTTGCAAGGGCAAGGCTGTTGCGTCCGAGTTGGCCGAGCGGATCGTTGATCGTCTTGGCGGCGCGTGCCAGATCCAGATAAGTCTCGCGATCGTTTGCGAGCTCCGCCGGCAATGCACCGGCTTCGAGCGCATCCACGAGCACGACGCCGTCGTGGACGTAGCGGTCGTTCAGGCCCAACAGCGCCAGCAGCGTGGGCCGCAGGTCTGCGTGGTGCGAGAGGATGTCCGGCGTCTCGCCACGGTGGGCGACACCGGGCCCAACCATGCCGAACCAGCTGCCGCCGAGGATTTGCGCGATGTCGCCGCGCACCCACGCCGTGTCGGGATCGACCGCAACGCAGGCCGGCGGCTGCGCACAGTCGGCCCGGCTGCCGGCTGTCCGGATGATGTAATCGGGATCTGCGAACATGATGACATGCGGTGTGCGCGCGGGGCTCGCCGTGACCATGTGCATGAGCTGCATCTGGGCGCGATCGGCGACCATCGACGTCAGGCGATCGCTCTTGCCGGTGACCGGGTTGACCACGCCGAGCCTGCCGACATCCTGCGCGAGCGTGCGTGTCAGCGGATCAGTGGCGAGCGGATTGCCGTGGATGTAGATTGGCAGCGTGTTGCCCGCCTGCGCGTCGAACGCGGTGACGTTGCGCCGTTCGGTCGCGAGCAGCCGGTCGATGGCGATGCCGATCGCGCCGATCGGCCCGTAGCTGCAAGGTACCGCAAGGCCGTCGCACTCGGGCGGGCTGGGTGGCCCGCCGACGAAGCGGTCGTTGCCGGTGGGCACGATCACGAACAGCGTATTGCGCGTGGTGATCCCGCTTGCGGCCAGCCGGTCGATAAAGGCCTTGAAGGCGGCATCGTCGGCGGCGAGCCTTGCGACATGGTCGTGCTCTCCGGGGCCGAGGGCGCGCCGATGTGTGGCGGCCGGTCTGTGCGCATTGCCGATTCCGACATAGACCACCGGCACGCCGGCCTCCAGCATTGCCGCGGCATAGCCGAGCGATTGCGCGGCCGTCGTCTCCGACGCACCGGGAAAGCCCGGGTGGCCCGCGTTGTCGCCGACGATATCGCCGTCAAGATCCCTGACCGGGCCGTCAGGCGAGATCACCGGCTGCACATTGCGGTTGCCGAACAGGGCGCTGAAGCCGGCATAGCCGCCGGGTTCATCGGGCAACAGATCGGAGCGCGCATGGGCATTGCTGCACAATGCGCTGCCGCGGGCGCAATGGATGGCGATGCCAAGCAGATCGGCGCGCGCCTTGAGCGGATCGCCGGCGGCGGCGGGCGCTTCGGAGGCGCCGAGCGCGGCCGCGACCTCGGGGCCGATCTCCTGCAGCGTCAGACCTGTCGTTGCGAACGCGCCGACATCGCAGCCGGCCGCGGTGAAGGGCACCCATGGCGCGGGGACGGTCTTGCCGGTATCGGCCAGCATCAATGGCTTGCCGTCGCTGCCGTTCGCGGTCCAGTAGGCGAAGGCGCTGACGAAGCCTAGGCTGCCGTCGCTGCGGAACGCGGCGCTGCTGTTGCCGGTCGCAACGCCCATGCGGTCGCCATGCAAACCGGTGAGGATCGTGAGCGCATCGGTCGCGGTCTCAGCCAGCGGCGAGGTCTGATGATTGCTTCCGATGATTCCGCCGCGGGTGATGAAATCGCGCAGATGCGGCATCTGCTCGAGGTCCGACGGCACGTTCGGGTTGTCGCGGCGCAGGTGAATGTTGTCGAGCTCGATCTGCACGACGCGCTTGATCGCGCCGCCGGGCGAACGCAACTCGCATGCGGCGTGCGCCTGTCCGGCGCCGGTGCTGCAGGTTAAAACGCAATCCAGCGCCAGGAACAGGGCGCCGAGCAGCAGCGGCTTGAGGCCGGCACGGATGCGACTCGAACGCATGACGCTACGTCTTTGATACCGGTGTTTCGTCTCGACGATCTTGGAGTCGATGTAAGCCGCAGCGCCGGCAAGTTGCCGTCTGCTGCACCCTGCGAGTGTGTGCGGCTTGGATGACGCCGTCGTAACAACAGCTCGCGCATGACATGCATGGCGACAATGTCCGGCTGTGATTCATCTTCACAGATTTGACGCATACGCGCTGCGATGCGTGGCACCTTGCGCTGCATCTGACGAGAAGCCTTGCAACACGTACGCTCCTGGCGCAGGTTGATTGTTGCACGCGCTGATGACGATCCATCGACGCTGGTGCATGCAGACACGTAGGCGCAGACATCAAGTACGCGCAGATCTATGGACCGCCGACAGATGCCGATCGCATTGCGAATGTTGATGGTTGCCGGACTCTCTCTTTGCGCATTGGTTGCGCGCGCGGCGGAGGTTCCGGCAAGTGGCGAGGTCATCGTCAACAATCCGGTGGAGCTCCAGCCGTTGCAACAGTTGAGCGCGACCAAGGACAAGCCGCTGTTTTCGCCCGCGCGGCGGCCGCCGGCCAAACCGGTCGCACCGGTGGCGCGGCAGGAACCGCCGCCGCCACCGCCACCGCCGCCGAGCGTGGTGGTGCTCGGCATCGTCAGCGAGAATGGCGACGGCCACGCCGCGATCCGTGCTTCAAGCAAGGGCGACAAGGTGGTGCGCGTGCGGACGGGTGACGACGTGAGCGGCTGGAAGGTCGAGCGGATCGAGCCGCGCCGGCTGGTGCTCAAACAAGGGGAGCGCTCGGTGGATTTCGCCTTGTTCACCGGTGCGTCGAAGCTGCCGAAGCCCGCTGAACGGCCGATCCGCCAAACCAAAGCCGCAGCGCCAACCAATTGACATGGCGCTGGTTTTGGCCGGCCGGCTGAATTCGCGGCTTCGCGTCGAGGTTGAGTTCCACCGCAGGGTTAAAACTTTTTTGCGAAATCGCTTCGCGTTAGCCGGTCTCAAACTGTCTTAACAACAGGAGAGGCGTCCCGAACTGTCGGGCGTGTCCGCTCGCGGGCGGCTGCGCCGGTAGGGTTGCGCGCTTTTCACTGAGTTGTCGGCATCGGGCCAACTGATTGCAGGCTGGCCCGTGCCTTGTTGCGTCACGATCGCTCGCATCGTCTGCTGCATTGGAAGGCCCGCATGCATTCGCTCCCTCGCTCGATCTCGCGCCGTGGCCTGTTGCTCGCAGGCGCCAGTTCGATCGCGATCGCAATGAGCTCACCTGCGGCAGCGCGCCCGTTCGGCACCTGGGGCGGCGTCGGCAGCGCGGCCACGCAGGCGGCGATCAGCGCGGCGCAGGATGCCGCGCAGCAGGCGCAGCAGGCCGCGCAGAACTCGCAGGCGTCGATGACGCGCGCCGCGCAGGCGATCCAGGCTTTGCAGGCGGCGCAGAGCATCGCGCGCGGGCTTGCAGCGAGCGCGCCGAGTGCGGTGCCAAATGGTCTCAATGCCGGCGGCCTGGTGCCGAGCGGCGGCTTGGCCGCGTCCGGCGTCGCCAATCCCGTCACCAACTGGGTCGGCGCCACCACGCCGACGCAGACCAGCAGCGGCGGCCAGACCACGGTCAATATCAACCAGACTCAGCCCCAGGCGGTATTGAACTGGCAGTCGTTCAATGTCGGCCGGGACACCACCGTCAATTTCAACCAGCAGGGCAACCCGAACTGGGCCGCGCTGAACAAGATTGCATCGAGCGGCGTGCCGAGCCAGATTCTGGGATCGATCAGGGCCGACGGTGCGGTTTACCTGATCAACCAGAACGGCATCATCTTCGGCGGCACCAGCCAGATCAACGTCCACACCCTGATCGCCTCGACGCTGGATCTGCCGACCAAGCTGAGCGGCAGCAACTATCAGGGATTCCTGCAAAGCGGGCTGTTCTCGCTGCTTGGCGATGTCCAGGCGCAATCGTCTTCGATCACCGGCGCTGGCGCGGCGATCTTCAACCAGGGCAGCGGTGGCAAGGTCACGGTCCAACCGGGCGCGATCATCGACACGACCGGCAGGCTGAGCGCGAATGGCGATGGCGGCTATGTGGCGCTGCTCGCCGATGGAGGCGTCAGCAACGCCGGGGCGATCACCACAAGGAATGGCCAGATCATTCTGGCCTCGGACACGTCCGTCGCCTTGATCACGCCGCCGTCCAACGTGGTTGGTACCCAGACGGCGATGCAGGTCAGGGCGGCCGGCGGCCTTGTGACAAACGAGTCCGCTGGTTTGCTGGTTTCCAATGATGGCGCGATCACGCTGGCCGGCGGATCGATCAAGCAGCTGGGCGGCGTTGTCGCCACCACCAGCACCACGCGCACCGCTTCAATCAGCCTCAACACGGTATGTCCGTCGGGAGCAACCTGCGCGACCGGCGCCGACGGCAATATCGTGCTGGGGGCGGCGAGTCTCACGTCGATCCTGCCGGATGAAACCAGCGGAACCCTGCCGACTGCGACACTGAACACGCCGACGTCGGTGAACGGCGCCAGCAACGCGTCGTACTTCCAGACAGTGCTGCAGCCGCAGATCAAACTCACGGCGGTCAGCAGCGTTGATGTGCAGGGCAGTAGCGCGGGCAGCGCCGGTGCGCTGATCAAGGCGCCGGGCGCCGCGCTGAGCATTCGCGCCGGCGCCACAATTGATCCGAGCGCTGTTGCCACCAGCGGCACGGTGCTGCTCGAGAAGGGCAGCACCATCGATCTCTCCGGTATCGCCGGCGTCACGCTGCCGATGTCGATCAACCAGATCAGCATCCTTGTCACCGCGGCCGAGGTCGCCGACAGCCCGCTCGCCCAGGTCCTGATCGGCAAGACCGTGACCATCGATGCCCGCCTCAGCGGCACGCGTGCCGACGGCGTGCAGTGGGTCGGCTCGCCGCTGCTCAACGCGGCGGGCTATGTCGGCCTGATCCCGCAGAGCATCGACCAGATCCTCACGGCGGGCGGCAGCTTCTCGACATCGGGAAAGAATGTCGTGCAGCAGCCGGGCGCGGCCATCAACGTGTCGGCCGGCTATGTGCAATACACCGGCGGCATGATCAGCACCACGCGCCTGCTGGGCGCCGACGGGCGCATCTACGACATCGGCCGCGCCGATCCCACCATCGCCTATGTCGGCGTTGGCGGCGGCTTCACGGTCCTGCACAAGGTCAATGGTGTCGTCGATACCAAGCTAACTGAAATCTATCTCAGCCCCTGGGGCGGCAGCAGCAATTCGCATTATGAGGCGAGCTACATCACCGGCGCCAATGCCGGCTCGGTCACGGTCGCGGCCATCAATCCGATCGTCAATGACATCATCGGCAACGTGGTGGCGGGCAGCCGGCAACGCGCGCTGGCGGGATCGTTGAATCTGTCGCCTGCCGACCAGATGCCGAAGGGTGCATCGCTGAGCATCACGTTTGCGGCTCCATCCGGCACCGGTAACCAGAACAATGTGGTGCTCACGTCGCAAGCCGATGCCGGGCCGGATCCGTACGGCCTCAGCGGCCTGAGCTTCGCCAATGCGTCGAACTGGTCGCCAGTGCTCACCAATGGCGTGTTTCCGATCTTCAGCGACGTGCTGTCCAATGCATCGCTGGGTGCCGTCTCGATCAAGGGCGCGCAGCGGCTCGATATGGCGACGAATGCCGTTCTGTCGGTGCGGCCCGGCGGCAGCATCACGCTGGATGGCGTTGCGACCATCGACGGCACGCTCAGCGCGCCGGCCGGTCAGATCAGCATCACCGGCTTTACCTATCCCACCGGAAAACAGCCGGCGCAGCCGCCGGTTCCGGCCCTGGTCATCGGGCCGCATGCGGTGCTCGACGTGCGCGGTCGCTGGGTCAACGACAGCGGCCTGTCGGCGGATCAGTTAGAGGGCCGTGCCTACGTCAACGGCGGCAGCGTGAGCGTCTCGACTCTCTCCGCCAGCAACGGACCGAGCAGAGGTGACGGCGCATTCGTCGACGTCACCCAAGGCATCGTGGTCTCGCCTGGCAGCGTAATCGACCTGTCCGGCGGCGGTTATGTCGATACGACCGGCAAGGTCAAGATCGGGTCCGATGGCTTGCCGGTCGGCAAGGGTGGTAGCTTGACCCTATCCCTCTACACCGGCACCTTCGCCGGCCATCCAGGCAATTCAGACGGCGATGCCGGCTTCAACGTCCCCCCGCACGGCACCAATCCCGATGGCACCGTCAACTATCCCAACCAGGCCAGTGTGCTGCTCGGCGGCACCATCTACGCAGGCGGCTTCGATGGCGGTGGCACGCTGACATTGCAGGCCTCGACCATTGTGGTCGACGGCGCGACCGCGGACGTGACGTCGTATGTTTCCACGAATACGGCAAACGCCATCGCCCTCCAAAGCGGAATGCCTGTCACGGGCATGGTCGTGTCGGACGCGAAGGCCGGCCAGCTCGTTCTGCCGCCGTCGTTCTTCACCGGCGGCGGATTCTCCCAATACACCCTGACCGATATCTATGGTGGCACCACGGTGACCTCCGGCACGCAGTTGCTGCTGCAGAAACAGCCGACCGCCGTGCTCTCGGGACATGAGGTGAAGATTCCGACCGGCGCGCGGGTGCGCGACTTCGCGTCTCTGGGACTTGTGCCCGATGGCTTGCGCAAGCCAGTCAGCCTGACGCTGGGCGGGACGAATGTGCTGGTCGATCGCGGCGCTGCCATCGTCACCGATCCGCTGGCCACGGTCACACTGAATCCGGTTGCGACCGCCGATATTCTCGGCAGCATCGTTGTGCCCGCAGGCAGCATCAATGCAACGGGCTCGGAGGTGCGTATCGGTGCGAGCGCCGTGCTCGATGTCAGCGGCGTGTTCGTGCCCAATCCGCAGGTGACCACCTATTCGACGGGCACGGTGCGCGACGGCGGCACGATCTCGCTGTTGGCTACCACCGTGGTGGCGGAGGCAGGCGCGCAGTTCAATCTGCAGGGTGCGGCGGTGACCGCGGAAAGCAACCTGATCCAGGTGCCGCAGACTGGTTTCGGGCCGCACGTCGCCGGGCAGGCGGCCTGGAGCAACGGTGGCAGTCTGCAGCTGTCCGGCACGACCGTCTATTTTGCCGGCACCGTCGATGCGGCGGGCGGCGCGCCGCTTGCGACCGGCGGCAGCCTGACCATCGGCGTCGTCAATCCAAGCGTGAACGGCGCGCCGCCGGCGCCGGATACCATCACGGTGGAGCAGCCCGGGGTGGTCGCAGCGAACCTCTCGGCTTCGGGCGCGTCAGCGACACCGGGTGCATTCATCGGGGCCGACACGCTGAGCAACAGCGGCTTCGATTCCATCACGCTCAATGCGGGCAAGATCGTGTTCGACGGTTCGGTCAACGTCAGGATTCCCGGCGCTCTGACCCTTTATTCTCGCAACGGGCGCTTTGCGCTAGCCGACGCCTCCACGGTCAATTTGAATGCGGGCTACGTTCGCTTGGTCGGGCTTGGAGTGGACAGCGGCGTGCCGGCTACCGTCGGCACCGGCACCAGCACGTTGAACATCACGGCGCAATGGATCGACCTCGAGAGAGGAATCTTCATTGACCGCGCCGCGGAGACCAATTTCACCAGCGCCGGCGCCATCCGGTTGCTGCCGAATTACTATGGCT
The DNA here is from genome assembly GCF_001908235.1 of Bradyrhizobium sp. NAS96.2. Classification (GTDB taxonomy): domain Bacteria; phylum Pseudomonadota; class Alphaproteobacteria; order Rhizobiales; family Xanthobacteraceae; genus Bradyrhizobium. The sequence goes on along the minus strand of NZ_LGHK01000025.1, from coordinate 56,870 downwards.
TTGTCGACGGTGGCCCCGGCTCGGGCGAGACGATTTTCGGCGGGGCGCTGGTCGTTCCAGGCAATCTGACGCTGCGCGCGGCAGAGATCTATCCGGTCAGCAACACTGGTTTCCTGCTGATGTCGACCGGCTCCGCCGGCGCGATCACCGTCGCCCAGAACGGAGTGGCGACGCCTCCGCTCTCGGCAGGCGGAAGTCTCGTGCTCAGCGCGCAGACCATTGTGCAGCGTGGTACATTGTGGGCCCCCCTTGGCAAGATCGTCGTCGGCGTACGGACCAGCGCCGACCTCCCGGCCGACCTCGCGCGGGCGATTAAAAATGTATCTGGCGTATCTTTTGCGGCAGGTAACTTCACGCCGACACAGAGCGTGACGTTGACGACGGGCAGCCTGACCTCGGTCTCGGCGGCGGGCCTGGTGATTCCCGACGGCTACACCATCGACGGCACCACCTGGTATCAGGGCAACATCAACGGCGCAGCCATCGTGCCGCCGGTGCTCGCCGCACCGCCCAGCAAATCGATCAGCCTGTTCGGCACGGATGTGGCGACCCAATCCGGCGCCGTGCTCGACCTCAACGGCGGCGGCGATATCTATGCGACGGAGTTTGTCGCAGGCACCGGCGGCAGCCGCAACGTGCTCGCGACCTACCAGCAGAATCCCGCCAACGGCAGCATCACATCGACCTACGCCGACGGTCGCCAAGTCTATGCCCTGGTCCCGACCTATTCGGCAACAGTTGCAGCCTACGATTCCAACCTTGCCTTCGCTCCATATTATTCAGGCCTGGTAATTCCGGCCGGCACCAATGCCACGGCCGGATCCAGGCAGCCATTCGCGAACGGGATCGCACCGGGGCAGTCGGTGACCATCGGCGCCGGCGCCGGCATCCCCGCCGGCACCTACACGCTGCTGCCGGGAATGTACGCAACGCTGCCCGGCGCCTACCGCGTCGTCCAGGTTGCCAGCAACGTCAATCCGAATGCGGTCGCCAGTACCTCGAGCTCCGACGGCTCGCGATACATCACCGGCACGTTCGGCAATCAATTGACCGGCGCGCGCTCGTCGCAATCGGCCGTGTTCCAACTGCAGTCGCAATCGGTCTGGTCGCAATACTCCCGCATCGACATCACCTCTGGAACGACCTACTTCCGCAATCAGGCGCTTGCCGCGGGCAATGCGCCGCCGCCGCTGCCGATCGACGGCGGCGTGCTGGTGCTCGGCGCCATCAACTCGCTCGACCTTGCCGGCACCAACCGCTTCGCGCCCGGCACCAGCGTTCTGGCGCCAGGCCTCGTCGGCGGCGGCGGTCAGGTGCAGATCGGCGGCAGCAATATCCTGATCCGCGCCGCCGACCAGGCGGTGCCCGCCGGCGATTGCCTTGCCGGAAGCGCGCCGGGCTGCACCGGCTCGACCAACTATCTGGTGCTCGATGCCGATCAGATCAGCCGCCTTGGGGCGTCCTCGGTGCTGATCGGCGGCACCGCTCAAGTGATCAATGGCGTGCAGAACATCACTGCCACGGCGCTCAATCTCGAGGTCCTGACCGACGCGGCGCACCCGTTGACCGGGCCCGAGCTGCTTCTGGTCTCGCTTGCCGGCGACGGAGCTCTTGTCACCGGCAGGGGCCTTGTCATCGATGACGGCAGTGTCGTCAGGGCGGTCGGCGCAGTGCCCGGCGGCACCAACCGCAACATCACGATCGGCGCGTTGCCGGTCAAACAGTCCGATGACAGTTATGTCTTTGCCAGCGGCGACGGCGCGCTGCTGCGCGTCTCGAATGGCGACACGGTGACGGTCAGCCGAATCTATGTCCCCGGGCAATATGCCGGCAGCGGTCCACCGCCGAGCAGCCAGACCCCGCTGGGCGCCCTCTCGGTCGGCGCCGGCGCGATCATCGACGGCGGCAATGCGCTGACGCTCGACACCAGCGGCAGCGGCACGCTCGCCTCCGACGCCATCCTGAATGCCAGGAATTACGACATCGCCGGATCGGTCATCAACATCGGCGGCGGCAGCGGTGGTATTGTGCTGAACTCCGCGGTGCTCGCGAATTTCAACGATGCGGTCTCGGTCCGGCTGCGCAGCGCGACCGCGATCAATCTGTACGACGCCAGCGGATTGCAGATCGGCGATGCTGCGCATCCGATCGGCACGCTGACCTTCGATAGCGCCGGGCTCTACAGCCAGGGTGGCAACACCACCGTCAATGCCACCAACATCGATCTCGCCAACACCAGCGGCGCGACCGGCACGGGCATCACCGGCGCCGGCGGCACCCTCACGCTCAATGCTTCGCAGGTCATCACCGAGGACGTCGGCGCCAAGCACCTCGGCGGCTTCAGCCAGATCTATTTCAACGCCGGCAAGGCGATTGCCTTCAGCGGCAATGGCACGCTCGATACGGGATCGATTGCGGCTGCGGCGCTGATGTTCAATATCGGCGGTGTCACGATCGCGAACCCCGGCACCGGCTACACCAGCGTCCCGGACGTGACCATCTCGGGCGGCGGAGGATCCGGCGCCCAGGGCACCGCGTTGCTAGGCGTGGTCAGCTTTGCCGTCGTCAGCGGCGGGTCGGGCTACAGCAATGGCGATCCGGTCACGGTGTCCGGAACCGACAATAATGGCAACCCGGTCACGGCGACCGGCACCGCCATCGTCGATGCCAACGGTGCTGTCGTCGGCGTCAAGCTCACCTCGTCCGGCTCCGGCTTCCCCGGCTTTGTCGACTCCATCTCCGTCGACAGCGCCACAGGGGACGGCAGCGCCCAGTTGACCGCGGCGCTGGGCGTGGTCGGCGTGACCATCACCAATCCGGGCACCGGCTACACCAGCATGCCCACCTTCTCCTTCGCCAACGGCGGCGGAGGCGTGGCCACGACGGCGCAGGCTGTCGTCGACGTGACGGGAATCAACCTGACCAACTCGGGTGACGGCTATCTGAGCACCCCGACCATCAAGATCAGCGGAACCGGCACGACGGCGACCGCGACGGTGTCCGGCGGTGCCGTCACCGGCGTGACGCTGACCAACGCCGGCACCGGCTATACGAGCCTGCCGACGGTGACGTTCGCGGGCGGCGGCGCGGGCGCCGCGAACATGGTGCTGTCTGCCCCGGCGATCGTGGTCAATAGCGGCGCGACGCAAGCGCTGAGCACGCTGGGCAATGTCAACCTCGTCACCGCCGCGGGCAACAAGCCCGCGAGTATCGCCAGCAATATCGGCGGCGTTCTCGCCATCGCCGGCGGGTCGGTCACCGACAGCGCGACGATCCAGGCGCTGTCCGGCAAGGTCAGCTTGACGGCGACCGCGGGCGACGTCGTGCTTGGTAGCGGCGCGCTCATCGATGCATCGGGCTCGCGCATCACGATCCTCGACGTGGTCCAGGACGCGCCCGGCGGCGACGTGCAACTGGCGTCGACGGCAGGCAACGTCATTGTCGGGCAGGGCGCCACCGTCAGGGTTGCCGGGGCAGGCCGGGGCTTTGCCGGATCGTTGTCGATCCTGGCTGCGAACACCGCGGCGCTCGACGGCACGCTCGACGGCAGCGCCGCGTTCAAGGATCTCGGCGGCAATTTCACCTTGCAGGCAGGGAATCTCACTGGGGCGGCCGGCCTGCCGCTCACAGCATTCACCGGCGGCTTCTCGGTGCGCCTCGGCAGCGGCGACATCCGCATCGAGGCCGGCCAAACGCTCAGCTCCGGCAAGGTTCTGCTGGTTGCCAACAATGGCAGCGTGATCGTCAACGGCACTATCGACGCCAGCGGCCCGAGCGGCGGCCAGATCTCGCTTTACGGCGCCGGCGTCACATCAGGCGGCGTCACCACCGGCGGCGTCAGCATCGGCGCCAGTGCGGTTCTCAATGCGTCCTACGCAGCAGGCGATCCGTCCGACCCGGCCTTCGCCGCCGCCAGCCTGGTGCAGACCGGCGGCACCATCACGCTGGGCACCACCGGCACGCCTGATGCGGGCGGCGCCGTCAACGCCACCTATGGCTATCAGAACATGTCGACCTCGGGCGCGATCAGCGTCGCCGCGGGCGCTATCTTCAACGTCAGCGGTGGCCCGGGCGGGCCGAACATCAACAACTCCGGCGGCGCGGTCATCATCCGCGCGCCGATCCTCACCAACAACACTGTCAATGTCGACTTCCGTGGCACCGTTATCGGCGTGGTCGATGCCGGCGGCAACCCGATCGGCAAGGGTGTCGTGCTCAGCCCCTACGCGGTGTGGAGCACCACCGACAGCTCGACTGGCGCGCGGCATTTCGACGGCATCATCGATCCGGCCGGATGGTTCGACGCCGCTGGCAATCCGCTGCCGGGCACCGATCAGTCCGGCAACACGATCGTGGCCCCGACGCCGCAGGCGCCGCTGGCGACCGGAACGATCTTCATCGTCACGGCGCCGAATGCCGATCACGTCGGCTTCTATCAGAACACGCTGGCGAGCTTCGTCCAGAACCTTGCCGTGACGCCGGCGGCGGGCGGCGCGAGCTTCGCCAACATGCATGTGCGGCCCGAGATCGATCTGATCAATCCGAGCCTCGACATCAACAAGGGCAACATCACGGTCGCCAGCAACTGGAATCTCGGCGCGGGCAGCGTCGATGCGTCCGGCCACGTCTCGCTGGTGTATCGCACCGCGGCCGGCGGCGAGCCGGGGTCGCTGGTGCTGCAGGCAATGAACAACGTCAACATCAACGCGACGGTGACCGACGGCTTCTTCGTCAACTACACGCCGCGCGGCGGGGATGCGTCCGCGCTCTATGCGAGCGAGATCAATTCGAGCCTCTATCAGGCCTATCTCGGCATGTTCCCGGACGGCAACAATCTGGTCTACAATTCAAGCGGCATCGCCGATTATCTGGTGAAGACCAATGGCTCGTGGTCGGGCCCGTCATCGCCCACAGCCACGCCCAGCGGCGCATTCTTCGGCCTGTCGGATGCCGCCTACAACGCGCTAGCACTGCAGTTCAAGCTGGCGCAGCCGACCGTGATTTCCTCCAGCGATCCTGCGGTGATCGATCAATACAATCTGTATTATTCGCAATACCTGAGGATGTTCCGCGCCTACGAGACCGAGCTGGTCGGGGTCAACGTCAATGGGATCAACGCAGCGGCGACAGGCGTTTCGGCGCGCGGCGGCATCGTGCTGTCTTATGCGGACTTCGTGGCTTACACCAACACGCTGCCTGGCGATCACGTGAATCCGTCAATCAACGCGATCCCGGCGGCGCCCACCACGAGGACGCAGTATTACAATCTAACCAACGGCATTGGCAGGTTGCAGTACAATTCGGGGACCGGCAACGTGGTCACCGGGGCACAAGACTATGCCACGAAGTGGACGGCGTACTTCCTGAGCGTCATCAATACCAACCTGGTGAACAGCGGTAAGCCGAGGTTGAACACTTATCTCTTCCCGACGAGCCTTCCGATTGGTTTGGACTATGCGGCTGGAGCTGACTTCGCAAACGGTGTCCTCGCCGCCGTCGCAGTGACACCACCGGCGCCGCCGGCGGCCTACACCGTCGTGCAGGGCACCTACCTTCCGTCGACGGATCAGCTCCCTCCCGCCGACCGGATTGCCAACAACCCGGCGGTCTACAACCCGGTCGGGGGCACCCTCAGCACGGTCTATAACACCACATCCGCATCGCAACTGATGTCTGCCGCCGTGAGCGGCAAGGGCAGCTTCTCCTACGACATCGTCGCCGGGGCAGATTTTACTGCTGCGAACGCGCCGCCGGTCGATCCCAACGCGGTGATTTCCCTGTCACAGTCCTCGACGGTTACGGGCAATGTGAGCATCGACGGGCACATCTCTTATCTCAATAAACTATCAACGGCTCTCGGAACGACGACAGTCAACATCCCGACCCTCGTGCGCACTGGCACAGGCTCCATCACGATCGCTGCGGCCGGCAACGTCGAACTGCGCGATCAGGTTGCTCCAGGGGCGGTCTATACCGCCGGCGTTGCCACGACTACGCCGGCGGATTTCAATGCGCCGACCTTGCCCGCGCTCTACACCGTCCAACCAAACGGGCTCGTCAGTGCGCCGGCTTGGGCTACCGGCGGCGGAGCCGTCACTGTCAGCGCCGGAGGGTCGATCATCGGCATCGAAATGCCGATCGACGCCGATGGCAGCCAAACTGGCATTGCTGGTGCCTCGACGGGGCAGATGTGGAGCGATTGGTACGTCCATTACGGCCTCTCAAACGGCACGTCGACGCCGTTCTCGGGTTGCGCGGCTGCGGGTTCGGTTGCCTGCCAGACCGCAACCTGGATCAACTACGCCACCTTCTTCCAGGGCTTTGGTGCGCTCGGCGGCGGCAACGTCACGCTGTCGGCAGGCGCCGATATCATCGATGTCGGCGCGTCGCTGCCGGAGACGCTCGTCGTCGGCGGCGGTTTCACGTCGGCCAATCCGCCCAAGGTGACTTATTACGGCGGCGGCAATCTCAGCGTGACCGCCGGCGGCAACCTCCTGAGCAGCGATTTTATGGTGAGCCGCGGCGCGGGTCTTATCCGGGTGGGCGGCTCGGTCCAGGCCACCACCAGCAATCCGTTGAACCAGGGTCGTCCGACGGTTGGGGTCACGACGAACGACGGGAGTTCCGTCGTCGGCACCTATGCGCTGCCCTTGCTGCTCTCAGTGCAGGATGGCTTCATCACTCTCGCTGCTCGCGGTTCGGTGACGCTCGGCAATGTCTACGATCCCGCTGCGCTGCCGCTAAATGCCGGGGTGCAGACGGAGGCAAATCGCTACCTACCTGGTGTGGCCCCATTCTCGACAGGCAACGGTGTCTGGAGCAATTATTTCACCAGCTATGGCGCCGCGAGTGGGATTTCGCTGACGAGCATCACGGGTGACGTGATAGGCCCGGCCGTTTCAGTGAATTCGATCCCGGGGCTTTTTGCACACAACGCCAACGCTAACCTCGCCCTTGGAGGAAATGCGAACCCCTCGATCGTCGGGCTGCTGCTTCCCGCGACGTTCGACCTGACGGCACTCAGCGGAAATCTGGCTCTCAGCAAAACAGACGCGAGCAATCTGCTACCGAGCAACTCCGGCACGATCAACCTCGTTGCGGCCGGCTCTATCGACCTCGGAACTGGCCTTTCGATGCCCGACCTCAGCACCAGCATCGCTCAGTATGTCGGCTCACCACTCTCCGCGATCGACGTTGCCAATTCCATCAACCCGCTTGGGCTGCCGTGGGCGACCCTGACCCAGGCGCTGCATGCGAACGATCCCGTGCCGGCAGTGATCGCGGCCGGCAAGGATATCCTTGCCGTCAATGCTGTCAGCACTTTCGCCGCCAGCGTGACCCTGATCAAGCCGGCGCGGATCGAAGCGGGCCATAACATCTACGCGGGGCTGGCCCCGGGCGGCGGCGTTTCGACGACCAGCAACGGCACGCCGTTGGCCGGTAATAGCTTCAATTTTCAGGGACAGAACAACAACGCGACCGACATCACCAGCATCGTCGCCGGCAACGATCTGGTCGGCGGCTCCTATCTGCTCTACGGCCCCGGCACGTTCGTGCTGCAGGCCGGGCATGATCTGGGTCCGTTCTCGCCATCCGACACGTCGACACGCGGCATCGCGACGATCGGCAACGGCAGCGCGATCGGCGGCGCATTCGCCCTGAACAATCCTCTCAAGCCCTATTTGCCGTCCAAGGGAGCCGAGCTCGATCTGCTGTTCGGCGTGAAGCCCGGCATCAACTATGCCGCGGCGATCGCCGATTACGTTGATCCGGCGCAGGCCGGCACCGGCGGCATCGACTTCCTCAGCGATATCGCCGCTGTCCTTGGCCAGCCGCGCGATCAGGCCTGGGCCACCTTCCAGGGCCTGCCGCAGGCGCGGCAGCAGCTACTCGTCAACCGCGCCTTCCTCGACTTCCTGATCCAGGTGGGCAAGGACTTCAAGAATCCGGCGAGTCCTTATTTCGGCCAGAACGCCCGCGCCTATGCGGCGATCTCCACCCTGTTCCCGGCCGGCTACGGCTACACCGACAACAGCCTGAGCGTCGACGGCAAGGCCGCGCCGAAGATCGCCACCGGCAAGTTCAATGTCGCGGCCTCCGTGCTCGAGACCCAGATGGGCGGCGACATCAACATCCTCGGCCCGGGCGGCGGCATCACCGTCGGCCATTCTTCGCTCGATACCTTGAGCCCGAGCCAGGAAGGCATTCTGACCCTCGGCGGCGGCGCCATTCGTGCCTTCGCCAACGACTCGATCCTGGTCAACCAGAGCCGCATCATGACCCAGCAGGGCGGCGACATCGGCCTGTTCACCGCCAATGGCGACATCAGCGCCGGCGCGGGACCGAAGACCTATGTCTCGAGCCCTGCGCTCAGCGAGATCTGCACCGTCGACGGCTATTGCTACATCAACCCGCAAGGGCTGGTCACCGGCGCTGGCATCGCCGCGCTGGTCACGCTGCCGGGCCAGGATCCGACCAAGAGCAATGTCACGCTGGTCGCGCCGCGCGGCACCATTGACCTCGGGGCGGCGGGCGTCCGTGGCAATGATCTCATTTTCGTGGCGCCGGTCGTCCAGAACGCGTACAACGCGCAGGCCACCGGTACGGTGACAGGGCTTACAGCCCCACCATCACCGAACACGGCGTTGGCCGGAGTCACCAACAACGCGACGGCAGCGACCCAGCAGTCCGGCCAACCGGCGCCGAACAAGCCCAACGACCAGCCTTCGATCGTGATCGTCGAGGTGCTGGGCTACGGCGGCAGCGGCGGCGACGACACGACGCCGGCGGGCAGCGGCGACAGCCAGAAGTCGAACAGCAGCGACGACGAGCGCCGTCGCCGCGGGCAGCAGCTTTAGCCCGTCGTTGTGTCATGGTTGCGCTGATCCGGCTTACTCACTGCCCTTCTCATGTTGAAGGTCCGTGAATGCATGCAACCTCGTCATTGCGAGGAGCGGAGCGACGAAGCAATCCATGGTTCCGCGCGTGTGGACCGATGGATTGCCTCGCGGAGCCTGTCATCCGGCGGCGCTTCGCGCCGACCGGGTGGCTCGCAATGACGGGGATAGAGCTGCGCGCTTCGATCGCAAGGTTCGATGCGCCTTGCGCCGCTCGGTGAGGTCTTATGATGTCATCTCTGTCAACCGCGCCCGCGCCATCAGTCCCAGCTGACGAAACCGACCCGCTCAGCGCCCTGCTTGCAGCCGAACGTCTCACCGCCGTGGTCGATATCGGCGCCAACCCGATCGACGTCCCGCCCTATCTGCCGCTGCTGCAGAAGCGGCTGTGCCGGCTGTTCGGCTTCGAGCCGCAGCCCAGCGCGCTGGCCGAACTCAATGCGCGCAAGAGCGAGCTTGAGACCTATCTGCCTTATGTCGTCGGCAACGGCGAGCAGGCCCGCCTTCGCGTCTGTGCCGCGCCCGGGATGACCGGCCTGCTGGAGCCCGATCCGCTGATGCTGAAGCACTTTCAGGGCTTCAGCGAATGGGCCCGCATCATCGCCGACAGCAAGATCGCGACGCATCGACTCGACGATATCGGCGAGATCGATGCGATGGATTATCTCAAGATCGACGTGCAGGGCTCGGAGCTCGCGATCTTCCAGAACGGCCGGCGGCGGCTCGCGGAAGCGGTCGTGATCCAGACCGAGGTCTCGTTTCTGCCGCTGTACAAGAAGCAGCCGGTGTTCGGCGAGATCGACCTCGAACTGCGCAGCCAGGGCTTCGTTCCCCATGCCTTGCTCGGGATCAACAAGCGCATGATCTGGCCGATGCGCGGCGTCAATCCCTATGAGGCGTTCAACCAGCTGCTCGAGGCCGACGCCGTCTATGTCCGCGATTTCACCAAGGCGGAGGCGATGAGCGCCGAGCAGCTCAAGCATCTCGCCCTGGTCGCCCACCATTGTTACGGCTCCTACGATCTCGCGGCCATCTGCATCCAGCATTTGCTCAACCGCGATGCGATCGTCCCCCAGGCCGGGAGCCGCTATTTCGAGCTCGCCGCCGCGCACCGCGCCGCCGCCGAGGCCGGCTGAAACGCCAACAGAACGGCCGGGCCCCGATCGAGAGCCCGGCTGTTGATGCCTTGCGTGAGATCGAGATCCGGGTCGCCCCGGATCACGATTCCATGTTGGCGCTAGTTCGCGCCGCCGGTGACGCCGGTGCAGCCGTCGGTCTGCGTGCCCGACGTGCTGTAGGCCGCGATCGCGCTCGGCAGGCCGCCGGCCGCGCTCGATGTCAGGTAGGCGTTCAGGATGTTGGTGGCCCACACGCCGTCGAGCTCGTGGAAGCCGTTGTTGCGGATGACCCGGGCGACGTTCGGGTCATAGCCGGGATTGTCGGAATTCGATGTCGCCGGATTGTAGTTCGGCAGCCCGGTGACCGATCCGCCGAAGTACCAGGCGAGCCAGTTCTTCACGGCGGGCACCCGCGTCCCGGTCGTGTCGGCGTAGCAGCTGTACACGTTGAGGAAGCTCGCGCCGGTGATCGGATAGTCGGCCTGCGACTGCATCGGGATGCCGATGACGGACAGGCCGTCATAGGTCACGCCGCCGACGACGGTGCCGGCGGGATAGACCTGGGCGTACAGGTTCCAGGCATCATAGCTGCTGTTGATGTCCGGTGCCGTCAGATTGGAGAACGCCAGCTGGGCGTTGTTCGGCGTCGGCGGGACGAAGTTTTGCGCCTTGCCGTTGCTGCCGACCTGGCCCGGATGATAGACGCCGAGCAGGCGCTGCCGTTCGTTCTGGACGCTGGCCGACAGCGGTGCCGCTGCGGAGATCGTGGTGCCGGCGATTTCCTCGGTCACGGTCTGCGCATAGGGCTGGGTGAAGTCGGCGCTGAGATAGCCGATCCGGCCGGCGAAGCGCGGGTCGGTGCCGATCTTCAGCGCTTCGTGGTTGCTGCCCGACGCGCTGATCCAGTGCGGATCCGGACGTTCCTCGTCGTCATCCACATCAAAGGGGTCGCTCTGGTCGGAGCTCTTCACCGCCCTGATGTTGTCGAGCAGGCGGGAGAATTTGCCCGACGGCAGGTTCGCCGTGGTGCTGCCGCCGACGCCGACACCGGTGAAGATCTTCTTGTAATTGTAGGTGCCGGTCGGGTCGAGCAGCGGGCAGAGGTTGGCGAGGTAGTTGGTGAGGATGAAGCTCGCGCCGGCATCATCCGCGCGATAGACCACCTTGATCGGCAGCCGGCCGCTGGTATAGGCGACCGGGGTCAGCGAACCGTTGGTGTTGGCGTCGTAGAAGTGCTGGAATTGCTGCACGCCGTTGGCGTCGAGCGCGGGGATCAGCGTCGAGGTGTCGTGCCAGTCCGTCACGGTCGCCGAGAAGATCGCGCAGAGCTGGGCCGCGGAGAGCTGGATCGCGCCGCCGGCCTGGTTGTTCGGCGACAGCGCCGACTGGTTGGTCCAGGTCACGCCCGAAGCGGAATTCGAGGTGTTGACCGCAATCGCAACCGGGACCTCCATGGCCGGCACCTGGATCGGCGCGCCGACGGCCGAGGTGTTGAAGCTGGCGGCCGAGCTGCTCAGGGCGCCGATCAGCAACGTGTTCTGCCAATTGGTCGAGGGGACGAAATTGCTGAACGAGATGGTGGTCAGGCTTGCAATCGTGCTGGCGAGCGGCGCGTCGCTGGCGGCGAAGTCGAGCCGCGGATAGGGATAGCTCTTGAAGGCCGAATTGGCGGTGTCGCGGAACGGCGGCTTGGCCGAAGGCTTGCGCACCACGGCCGGCGCGGAGGCCGGGCTGCCGCGGAACAGTTGCCGCGCATCGTCGGCGATGTAGGCGCGCTGGCCGTTGCCGGAGCCGACGGCGGCGAACAATCCCTCGACCGAGGTCGAGACGAGGGTGCAGCTGGTCGGCAGCAGGTTCGGGCTCGGCGTTGCGGTCGTGAAGCTCGGCGAGAATGCCTGGCCGTCATTGGCGAGCGTCGCGCCCGCATAGCAGTCGAAGATCTGCCGCAGCGCCAGCGACGACAGCGTGCTGCCGCCGCCATAGATGCCGGTTTGGGCCGCAGCCGGTTGCCGGGCTCCGATCATGGCGGCGGCCGACAACACGACCAGCGAGGTCGTGCCCAGCACGCGTTCGGCGAACGATTTCGTCTTCATGATAACCTTCCCTGTTTTTGTTGCGTGACACGGCAGCGCCGCGCGACGGCCTGACGGCCTCGTGATGTCCGGAACGTCTTGTTCGATGGCTTCAGAATGGGATGGCGATGAAGAAGACCTTGCAGGAACGTCTCAAGACAATCGAAGCTGTTCGCCGCGCAAGGCGAACAGCCCTGCGCGTCGTTGTCGGCATCGGCGCCGATGTGGCTCACACCCCTAAGACAATCTGAATGGGTGCGATGCGCAGAGACCCGTGGTGATTTTTCGGACGTGGGTGGGTTCTGAAGAGAAACGCCTCACCCCATCAGAGCCGTCACCGGATCGATGCGCAGGCGTCACGATCCGGCTTCAAAGGTGCGGCGGGATTGCGAGGGCTCGATCACGAGCAATTCGGCGACGCTCGCACGCTGCGCGGCTAGTGAGAGTTTCGACGGCGTGTCGACAACGAAACGTGCGCCTCGTTCGAGACGCCCGTTCGCGTCACATACCCCGCGCTGCCTCAGCGTTCCGCAATCGGGGTTGCACGCCGGCAATGTGCGTTGGGTTACTTGGCGCCGCCGCTGGCTCCATTGGCTACATTCAAGCAGCCGACTACCTGGGGCGTGCCTGCGGCAGCGATGTCGGTGTAACTTGGGCCCCAGGAGCCCCAGTACTGTTTCTTGATGTTCTGCGCATAGCTGACCGGCACCGGGTGGAAGCCGGCATTTTGGACCACCGGAACGACGTCGGGATCGTAGTTGGGATCGGTGCTGTCGGCGCCGGCGAAATACCAAGTCAGGAAGTTGACGAGGTTGGTCACGCGGTCGGGATCGCTCTGGACGTTGTAGCAGCTATACAAGTTGAGGAAGGTCGTGCCGCTGAGCGGATATGCGTTCAGCTTGTTGGTGAGCGGCAGCACCGGCAGGCCGGTCACGTTAACGCCGGATTGGATGACGGTGCCGTACACGTTGGCGTAGATGTTGTAGTCGTTCCAGGTCCAGGTCGTGGAGGGGCTCTTGAGCCTCGTGTCACCCCACGCAGCGTTGGCGGCGTCCGGTGTCGGTGCGATGAACGTCAGGGACGTCGATCCCCCATTGTTCGGAACATAGGTGCCGGCAGCGCGCAGTTGTTCGTTCTGCAGCGCGGCCGAATACGGCGCACCGACATTGCTCAGGCCCGCTCCCGACACCTGGGTGGTGTAAGGCCTGGTCAGATTGGCGCCGACATATCCGATGCGGCCTGCCCCGCCAACTCCATCGCTGATCGTGGCGGCCGCGCCGCCGCTTCCTATTGCGGGAATCCACGTATTTGTGGTCACTGTCGTGTTCGTTGACCATGGACCAGGGCCACGCACAGCGTCGATGCGCGCGATCAGATTGGTGAAGGACGTGCTCGGCAGGGTCGTAGTATTGAAGATTGACTTGTAGCCATAGAGGCCGCTTGGAGTGTCAAGCAGCGGGCAGACCGCCTTGAGATAGTTGGTCAGGATGTAAGTCTCGCCGCTTTCGTCGCCGTTGTACACCACCCGGATTGGGAGGGACGAAACCGAGTATGCCTGCGCCGTGCCCGAGCTGTTGAGGTTCGTGTAGTCAAAAGCGGCGAGCTGCTGCGTGCCGGTTTTGTCGAGGAACGGGAGATAGTTGGGAGTCGTGCTGTTCCAGTTGGTCACCAGGCCGGTGAAGATGGTGCACATCTGCGCGGTCGAGAGCTGGATGGCGGCGCCCTGGTTGGCCTGGGTCGCGGGCAACGTGCCCGTGCCGGCGACCGCCGAATTCACCGTCATCGTGCTGGTGTTGACTGCAATCGCAACGTTGGCCTCGAACGCCGGGATCTGGATCGGATTGCCGTAGACCGTGGTGCTGTAGGCGACCGATGCGGTCGAGGTGCTGTTCATTATGATCTGGGTCAGCGCGCCGCCGGTGGTGGTCCAACTTTGCGTCGGATTGAAGCTGATGGACGAAGTGGTCAGAGCTGCCAACGTGGTACCGATCGGCGCTTCCGACAGGCCAATATCGATACGTGGATAGGGATAACTGCCGAACGTCGTCGCTGGAGCTCCCGGATTGGCCAGGTCGATCATCGGCGGTTGGATCGCCGGTAGCGGCGTGTTGATCGGAAAGTTGGCCGATGCGTTCGGCATGAGCCTCCTACTGTACCATTGCTGCGGGGTGTTGGTGATGAAGCCGCGCATGCCGTTCCCGCTGCCGACGCCGGCCACCAGGCCCCGAGCTGGAGCGCTCCTGAAGGCATCCGGATCCCAGACGGTGCAGGTGGTCGGCAACTTGCCCGGTCCTGGGAATGTGGAGTCGAACGAGAAGCCGTCGGGATAAGCAGTGCCGGAGCCAACCGTCGCGCCCACGTAACAGTCGAAGATCTGCCGAAAGGCTCCAGAGGCAAGCGTGCTGCCGCCCGCGTAAATGCCGCCGGTCGCTATGGGAATCTGCGCATTCGCGGGCCTCGCGCCCGACGATGCGAGAAGGGTTGCCGCGGATATGGCCAGGATCGAGGTCGTGCCGCGCAGATGCCCCGAAAACGTTTGCTTTCTCACTGCTGTGCTCCCGATTGTTCGCCGAGCGTTGATTGTCCGGATATCGACACCTACACGCAGAGCTTGTAACTGTAAGACATCTCTACGCGACGCGATGCGCAGCTGGTTTGCGATGATTTTTTCGTGCGCGTCCGCCGCGACCTCTCTCGTGACGCGATCCGATGCAGAGGCTGGACTACAAAGCGGCTGGCACCGCGCGCGAGACATCTCCGTTGCCGCAATTGATCCCCAGCCCGCGGCTGTTCAACGCGCGTGCGAGACTGTAATGAGGGCGCGGGCTGCATGCGTCGGGGGGCGCCGGCGGCCTGCGGTCGCTTGTCACCAGGCGATCGCTCTCACGAAATAACGATGGATTTGACGTGGCGAATACCAAGAAGGCCCGCGCTGCTGCTGGCGCGAAGAAGAACAGCAAGGGATTGGCGCGTTCCGGGATCTCATCTTCCTCGCCCCTCGGCATGTTGGCGCTGCATCTCCTCGAGCAATGGAAGAAGTCCGGCCGCGACGGCATCGTGTTCCTTGCGGAGAGCGAGAACAGGGCCGAGCGCCTCGGCAGCGTGCTGCATTCGCTCGATCCTTCGCTGGAGGTGCTGGTGTTTCCGCGGCTGAATACCTTGCCGTTTGACGGACTGGAGCCGTCGCGCGAGATCGCGGGCAGGCGGAGTTCGGTGTTGCGGCGTCTTGCGAAGAGCAAGAGGCCCGTCTTCCTGGTGTCGACGGCCGAGGCGGTCATGGAGCGGTTGCCGTTGCCCGCGAGCTGGAGCCGCCTCAGCATCAGCTTGAAGGTCGGGGCGCGCTATTCCGAGCAGGATCTCAAGGATCGCCTGGAGGCGCTCGGATACGATCTCGACGAAGAGGCGGATTATCCGGGAAGCGTCCTGTTCCACGGCATGACGTTCGAGGTGTTTCCGGCCGGCGCCCTTGGGCCGTTCAGGATCGAGCATTCCGGCGGAGTGATCCGCAGGATTGCTGGCGTCGATCCCGACGAACACGACGTCGTCTTCGACACGCAGGAGCTGTTGATCGATCCGATGTCGGAGCGGATCGCGCTGGGAGGCAAAAGGGCGCAGCGCGCGGCGCTGCCGGACTATTGTGATCGCGCGCGCTGGATCGCGGACGCCGGCGTGTCCGCTCACGCCGACAGCTGGCTGAGCACGATCAAGGAAGCGGCCGGCCGCAGGGAAACGGAGCGCGAGTATTTTGCGCCCGCTGACTGGAAGCGGCTGACCAAGCGCATGAGCGTGCTGCCGCGAAAGGCGGCTTTCATCCCGACACCTGATTTCTCGAAGGTCGCTTCGTCGCGGAAAGCGCTCCGCGCCTTTGTCGCCGACACGGAGCGCGCCGGATCGCGGCTGCTGCTCGTTGCAGCTGTTGAGGACGACCTGCGCACGATGGAGCGCATGGGCGGGATCAAGGCGGAGCGCTTCACCGACTGGAGCGAGGCGGCAAAGGGGCGGGGCGGCGAGGCCGCGCTGTTGGCAGACTTCGACACCGGCTTCATCGGTTCAGGCCGCAAGCCGCTTGTCGTGGTGACGGCAACCGATGTGCTCGGCAGCCGGGCCCATCATCCGCAGCCGATGGCCAGAGCCTGGAGTGCGGCGTTCGATCATCCCGACGTGCCGGAGCGGGGCGCGGTCGTCGTTCATCTGCAGCGCGGCCTCGCCGAGCTCGACGGCTTGCAGACCCTCGACATGGGGAAGGGATCGTCCCGCGAGATGATCAGGCTGGCATTTGCCGGCGATGACGCCGTGCTGGTTCCGCCCGCCGACCTTGCACTGATCTGGCCCTATGCGGCTGAACTCGGCAGGCTGACATTGGACAGGGCCGACGGCAGCACATGGTGGGCGCGACGGACCAAGGCGGAGCACGAAATCCAGATCGCCGCCAAGGCGCTTGCCAAACATATCGCGCAGCGGCGTCGCCGGCGCGCGCCCAAGCTGGTCGCTCCCGGTCCCGCATATGAGCGGTTCGTCGCGCGCTTTCCGTATTTCACGACGGTCGACCAGGCGAAGGCGATCCGGGACGTGCTCGACGATCTCGCGTCGGGTCATCCGATGGACCGGGTCGTGTGCGGCGATGTCGGATTTGGCAAGACCGAGGTCGCCCTGCGCGCGGCGGCGGCCGTTGCGCTGTCGGGCAAACAGGTTGCCATCGTTGTGCCGACCACTGTTCTGGCAAGGCAACACGTCGCGACGTTCCGCAAGCGGTTTGCGCCGCTCGGCATCGAGGTGGGAAGCCTGTCGCGCGCGACATCGGCGCAGGAAATGCGGGAGACGAAGGAGAGCCTGCGAAGCGGCAAGATGAAGGTCGTGGTCGGCACGCAGGCGATCGCATCGAAGGACGTCAAATTCGCCAGGCTGAGCCTGGTCATCGTCGACGAGGAGCAGCATTTCGGGGCAGCGGAGAAGGCGAAGCTCTCGGGTCTGGCGAAGGGTGTCCATACGCTCTGGATGAGCGCCACGCCGATCCCGCGCACGCTTGCGGCAGGTCTTGCGGGATTCAGGGATCTCAGCGTGATCGCATCCCCGCCGGTGCATCGCCTGCCGGTCGTGACCAAGATCGCGCCATTGTCGGACGCTGCCATTGCAGCGGCATTGCTGCGCGAGCAGCGACGTCACGGGCAGAGCTTCCTGATCTGTCCGCGCATCCAGGATCTCGATCCGCTGCTGGCGCGCGTGCAGGCGGTCGCCCCGGAGCTCCGCATCGTTTGCCTGCATGGCAGGCTGCCTGCCGAGGAACTTGACGATCGCATGATGAGCTTCGTCGAGGGCGAGGCCGACGTCCTGTTGGCGACCAACATCGTGGAAAGCGGTCTCGATATTCCGCGGGCGAACACCATCGTGGTCTGTTGGCCGGAAAAGTTCGGTCTGGCACAGCTTCACCAGCTGAGGGGACGGGTGGGACGCGGTGGAACGCGCGCCTTCGCGTACATGCTGACCGAAACGAACTCGGAGCAATCCGGCAAGCGGTTGGCCGTTCTGGAGGAGTTCAGCAGACCGGGCGCAGGTTTTGCGATCAGCGAGCGTGATCTGGACCTCAGAGGTGCCGGAGACCTGTTGTCCGAGCGGCAATCCGGCCACGTGCAGGTGTTCGGACCGGTGCTCTATAACCACCTTCTGAAGCAGGCTTCGGAGAAGACCAACGATCGGTCCGCCGATCTGTGGGTGCCCGACCTCAACCTTCCGCTCGCGGATCTCTTGCCAAGGAGTTACGTGCAGTCGGAATCGATGCGCCTTGAAATTTATGGCCGCGTCGCCAGGTGCCGGAATGAAGACGATCTGGAAGATCTGGAGGAAGAGACCTCGCGCCGTTTCGGCAGGCTGCCGCCGGCGGGTCGGGACTTCTTCGCGGCGGCAAGGCTCAGGATCGATTGCAAGCGGCGAGGCATCGTGAGGCTCGATGTCGGGCCGGAGGCCGTCGCAGCGACGTTCCTCCCGGGGAGGCTGCCGAAATCCAGAGCACGATCGCTACAACGCGACGGCGATCGCGTCTTTTACTCAGATCGGACACACGAGCCGCCTTTCGAGCGGATCAACGACCTGCTGGATATTCTGGACGAGTGAGTGCGACGTCACTCTCGGCACCGCCTTCGTGGGCTGGGTCACACGCCCCGTTGCTTCACAGCGCTTACCAGCTCTCGTCAGACACGAGTCTTGTGACTGCATCCGACTGCATCGCGCCGTGTGACTGCGTCACGCGCGCAGTGGAGATATTTCATCGCGCAGCTGCTGCGGAGAACAAATCGACTGATCCGGTGCACTGACATCGCCGTGACATGTAGTGCCGGTACTGCAGACCTAAAGCGGTCCGTCCGCCGTCCTTCGGCCTGCTCCGAGCCATCGGAAAGCCCCCTTCCAGGCCCGACTCGACGGTATCCAGGGCGGGCTATGTCGTTCAGATACCGGTATTTTTGGGCCGAAATATCGTGCCCGGGGCCGGAATCAGTACCGCCAAAGCGGGCTCCAATTTTCGCTTGCTCCGTAGGACTACGCGTTTTGCACACCGTTCCGCCCGGTGTTGCCCAAATTTGCGCCCGCCAGCAGTATCTTAAATATTCTTATTAAATTTCAATGGCTTGTTGAGGTGCTGCAGTTCAAATGCCCGTGATATTTGTGCAACATTTGCCCGAAAACAGCCGCAACTCCTGCCATGGCAAGCGGTCTTTTGTTGCGTGATCGGGGGGCTTCTGTCTCATATGGAACTGCGACGGAGGGGGGCATCCCGAGGTCGTCCCGTTCTAGGTGGTTCGCTTAAGTCCCTCGCGTTCATGCGGGTGTGTCCGAAGGCGCGAAGCGACTGAGCGGGGATTTAAGGGACAAAGGGAACCAACCTGAGGGTGTTTACCCGGCGGATCCGGAACCTTCCCTGAGATAGAGCAACTTGGAGGTTTAACATGAAGATGGTTAAGAGCCTTATCCTCGGCTCGGCGGCGGCACTCGTCGCGGTCGGCGGAGCTCAGGCGGCCGATCTTCCCGTCAAGGCCAAAGCGGTCGAGTACGTGAAGGTTTGCTCCCTGTATGGTCCCGGTTTCTACTACATCCCGGGCACCGATACCTGCATCAAGCTCGGCGGCTACCTGCGCGCCGACGTCGTCGTGAACTCGAACTCGGATCACACCGGCAACACCTCGGGTGCCGGCGGTGCGAACAACCGGTTCACCAACGGCTACACCTGGCGCTCTCGTGAAGACTTGAACATCGATACGCGTACGGCGACCGAATACGGTGTCGTCCGTACCTTCTTCGATGCGACGTTCTCGTGGACGTCGGACACCTACGCTGGCCAGGGCAACGGCGCGACCGTTTACTCCCCGATTGGCGCGGTTCAGGCCCCGAACAACGCGAACTCCGGTGCGGTTGCTGGCGGTACGGTTGGCGTCTACTACGCCTTCATCCAGTTCGCCGGCTTCACCATGGGTAAGGCGGTCTCGCAGTTCTCGGCTCCGTGGGCCAACTATCCGGGCAACAACTTCGACGGTCTCGTCGGCGGCGGCGGTACGATCACTGGCGTGAACCAGTTCACCTACACCGCTCAGTTCGGCAACGGCGTGTCTTTGTCTCTGTCGGCTCAGGATCAGACGGCCTACTACCAGGCTGGCGTGAACAACACCCTCGCGGGTGGCGCTTACGGCACCAGCGATTACGCTGGTACGATTGCTCCGGACCTCGTCGCGATGCTGCGCGTCGACCAGGCTTGGGGTCTGTTCCAGGCGTCGTTCGCGGCGCATGACAACCACGCGGCCTACTACGGCGGCACTGAGTTGACCGGTCATCCGGACGACAAGTGGGGCTGGGCTGGTCAGTTGGCCTTGTCGATCAAGAACATTCCGACCGGACCTGGCGACACCATCAACGTGCAGGGCGTCTACACCAACGGTGCGACGCGCTACAACATCCAGGACCTCGCTGGTTCGGCTGGTGCGAACACCATCTATGGTGGAACCGGTCTGCCGGGCGCCTACCAGAGCATTGGTATCGGCGTTGCTCCTGACAGCGTGTTCGGTGCTATCGGTGGCGTGAACACTGGGCAGCAGCTGGTCACGACCTGGGGCTTCCGCGGTGCCTACGTGCACAACTGGAACCCCTACTGGAACACTTCGATCTACGGTGCTTATGCCGGTATCACCTACAACGATACGGCTAAGACCCTGCTCTGCGGCGTCGGCGGCGTTGGCGGTTCGGTTCGGACCACCCTCAATGCTCTGGGCGGCGCGATCACCACCTGCAACCCCGACTACAATATCGCGCAGATTGGTACCCAGACCCAGTGGACCCCGGTCAAGAACCTGACCTTCACGGCAGACCTGACCTACACCCATCTGGATCAGAAGTATGCTGGTACGGTGTCGGCGCCCAGCGCCGCGATCGGCAAGCCTGCTGCTCTCTACGAGCTGAAGGACCAGAACACTGTGACCTTGCTGCTCCGCGCTCAGCGCAACTGGTAATACCGGTTGATCTGATAGCCGACTAACAGACCCCCGGCGCCAAAACGCCGGGGGTTTTGCTTTGTGCGGGCGGCTCTCGTGCGTCACGCGGCGAGCATGTCGCGCACCATCGGCACCACCTTGTTTCCATAGAGCTCGATGCTCTTCATCAGCTTCTCATGCGGCAGCGGGCCCGCCGAGTATTTCAGCTGGAAGCGCGCGGCCCCGAGCGCCTTCACGGTCGCCGCGATCTTGCGGGCGACGGTTTCCGGCGCGCCGACATAGAGCGAGCCGTGCTCGGCCTCGGCGACGAACTCATCGCGGCTCATTGGCGGCCAGCCGCGCTCCTTGCCGATCCGGTCGCGCATGACCTTGTAGTCCGGCCACAGCTCTTCGCGGGCTTGCGCGTCGGTCTCGGCGACGTAGCCCGGCGAATGCACGCCGATCGGCTGCGGCGTCCGGCCGAACTGCTGGTAGGCGCGCTGGTGCAAATCGACATAGGGCGCAAAGCGCTTGGGATCGCCGCCGATGATCGCGAGCATCAGCGGCAGGTCGTAATGCGCCGCCCGCACCACCGATTCGGGGCTGCCGCCGACGCCGATCCAGGTCTTCAGCCGGCCGTGCTCGACCGGCGGATAGACCGACTGGCCCTTGAGCGGCGGCCGCAGCTTGCCCTCCCAGCTCACCGGCTCTTGCTTCAGGAGCTCGGTGAACAGGTCGAGCTTCTCCTCGAACAGCTCGTTGTATTGCCTGAGATCGAAGCCGAACAGCGGGAACGACTCGGTGAACGAGCCGCGGCCGAGGATCACCTCGGCGCGGCCGTTCGAGACCGCATCGACGGTTGCGAAGCGCTGGAAGACGCGAATCGGATCGTCCGAGCTCAACACGGTCACCGCCGAACCGAGGCGGATGTTTTGGGTGTGTGCAGCGATTGCCGCCAGCACGGTCTCGGGGGTGGAGATCGCAAAGTCGGCCCGGTGGTGCTCGCCGAGCCCGATGAAATTGATCCCGAGCTGATCGGCCAGCACCGCCTCGTCGACGACGTTGCGGATCACCTGGGCGTGGGACAGCGGCGCGCCGGCGGCGTCCTTGGTGACGTCGCCGAACGTATCAGGCCGCGAAACGCAGCGTTTCCACCCCCGCGAGCCGGCCGCGATCAGCCCGGGACGACCAGGAAGCCGGCGCGCGGGAAATGCACCACGACCTCGCCGACGCGCTCGTCGGACCGGCGGATCGCGATGTGCTGTGCCGACAGCGAGACGATCTCGCCGCGGACCGGGACCTTGCCGTAGTCATCCGGCATCACAGCGACGACGTCGCCGGGCTTGCGACCGTTCGGATCCGTGGGGTCGCCGAACACCGGCGACTCCGGCTGCGCCTTCGCTGCGACCTCGAGCGCGTCGGCCGACGACATCTCGCTTCGCGTGCCGTGGCCGATGGCGCGGATGCGCTCCTCCCACGCCGCGGTGCGTGGAAAAGGCTTCATCATTTCGTCGATCGTGGCGAGGCTCTGCCGCGCGTACCACACGTTCATGTAAGCGCTGACATCGGCGAGGCTGAACTCGCCGAACAGCCACGGCCGACCATCACCGAGTTGCGCCTCGATCCAGTCGACATTGGTGCGGAACTGGTCGCGCATCTGCGGGAGCGCCGCGGTCATGGCGGCGATGTCGAACTTGCCGCCGCGCAGCTTCTCGCGATCCGCAATGAAATCCTGTGGGACCTTGTCGCCGATGAAGCCGAACACGAGGTTGACCGTGCTCTGAAAGAACGGCCGGTCGGTCCACATGCCGAGCGCCCAGGGCATCCCGGCATTTCCTCCGGGAAACAGCGTCGGCGCCGGATAGCGCCGTTCCAGCTCGCGGATGATGATCTGGGTGTCACAATAGATGTCCGCGCCGATCTGCATCGTTGGCGTCCGGCGATAGCCGCCGGTCATCGGCATCAGGTCCGGCCGCGGCATGATCCGGGAAATCCGCACCGAGTTCCAGGCAAGCTTCTTGAATCCGAAGATGATGCGGATCTTCTCGGAGAACGGCGACTGATCGAAATGATGCAGGATCGGCGTGGGCTGCGACATGGCCTTCTCCCGGGGATAGGGGGCGATCGTCTCGGATCTTGTCGCTTAGCCTGACAAGATTTGCGCGGATCGCAATCGATTTTCCCCGGTGAAGGCGTGCCGCCCTGGGCGCTCAGAACTGCTCCGCCCATGGCCGCAGGTCGAGCTCCAGCGTCCAGGCGCTGCGATGCTGGTGGTGCAACACCCAATAGGCCTCGGCGATGGCCGCGATGTTGAGCAGGCCGTCCGGCCCGCGCTCATCCTTCAACTGTGGGCGCATGCTCAGCAGGCGATCGCCGCCGATGCCGCCGTCGACCACGACATGACCGACATGGATGCCCTGCGGCCCGAATTCCCGCGCCACGCTCTGCGCCAGCGCGCGCAGCGCCGCCTTGGCGGCGGCGAAGGGCGAATAGTTGGCCTTGCCGCGCAGCGAGCCGCTGGCGCCGGTGAACACCAGCGTGCCGCCGCCGCGTCCAAGCAAGGCGGGGATCGCGGCCTGCGCCAGCTGGAAGCCGCCGAGCGCGTGCTCGCGCCAATGCTCCTCGAAACGCTGCTCGCTCACTTTCAGGAACGGCGCGGGCCGGTTGGAGCCGGCATTGTGCACGGCCATCGCCAGCGGGGCCAGCCTCTCGGCGGCCTCGACGAAGCGCGCCACGTCGGCTGCGATCGAGGCATCGCCGACGACATGGGTGACCCTGGCGCCATCGGCGGCGAGTTCGGCAGCGGTTGCTGCGAGCTTCTCGGCGTTGCGCCCGGCGATCGCGACCGGATAGCCGCCGGCCGCAAAGCGTCGCGCGATCGCGGCGCCGAGGCCGTTGGATGCGCCGACGCCTGATATCAGCACGCTGCCCTGCACAGCCGTCGGCTCGAGGGTAGATCGGTCGTTCATGGCTTGCTCCATCAAGAGCATGATCCGGAAAAGTGGAAACCGGTTTTCCGAAAAGATCATGCTCAAACAAACAAGGTGCCCGCGGTGCGGGCGCTATCATTCGTCTGAGGCCATCGCGACGATGCGCTCGCGCACCGTGCGCAGAATGGCATCGGACCGCTTCGGATCGGTGATGACGCGCGAGATCGCGAGTGCACCGACCATCGCGCTGACAGCGACGATCGCGCTGTGATCGTCATCGTCACCGAGCGTCTCGGCGACCTTGGCGATGAAGGATTCGATGTGCGGCTCCATCACCGCGCGGCATTGTGCGTCGGCGCGGCCGACATCGGAGATCAGCGCGCCGATCGCGCAGCCCGACTTGGGCGTGTCGCGATGGGTGCGGCTGAGATAGCTTCGCACCAGCGCGTTGATGCTGACCGGTTTGTCGGGATCGCGCGCTGCGTGCGCCGAAGCTTCGCCCGCGGTCAGCGCTTGTTCCAGCGCCGCGGCGATCAGGTCGGAACGCGAGGCGAAGTGCCCGTAGAAGCCGCCATGGGTCAGCTTCACCTGCTGCATCAGGCCGCCGATGCTGAGCGCATCCAGCCCCTTGTCGCGGATCTGCGTCGCAGCCTCGTTCAGAATACGCTCCCGGCTCCTGGCCTTGTCGGCCTGGGAATGGCCCATCTCACAGTGCCTCTGTTTGACTCTCGTTCTGGATTATGACCATCATGCATCTGGATGACAACCATCATCCAGAAAATATTCAGTCACAAAGCAGGGAGGAACAGATGTCCGGCAGCGCGAGCGAAGGGCGGGTCCGCCACGAGCGGCATGGCCGCATCCTGAAGATCATCATCGACAATCCCGCGAAGAAGAACGCCTTCAGCCCGGAGATGATGGCCGAGCTGTCCGACGCGCTGACGCTGCTCGACAATGACGACGGTCTCTGGGTCGGCGTGCTCTGTGCCGCCGGCGGCAGCTTCACCGCGGGTCTCGACATGCCGAAATTCTTCGGCCCGACGGCGAGCCGTAAGCCGTTGCCGGAAGGTAACGTCGATCCCTTTGGATTGTCGAAGCGGTGTCGGAAGCCGATCGTCACGGCGGTGCAGGGCATCGTGTTCACGGTCGGTATCGAGATGATGCTGGCCGGCGATATCGTCGTCGCCGCGGACGACAGCCGCTTCTGCCAGATGGAAGCCAGGCGCGGCATCGCGCCGCTCGCCGGCGCGCATTTCCGCTACATCGGCCGTGCCGGGTGGGGCGATGCGATGTATCACCTATTGCTGTGCGACGAGTTCTCCGCGGCCGAAGCGCATCGGATCGGTCTCGTGCAGGAGGTCGTGCCGGCCGGTCAGCAGATCGAGCGGGCGATGGCGCTCGCGGAGATCATCGCGCGCAACGCGCCGCTCGGAATCCAGGTGACGAAGGAAGCGGGCCGCAAGTTCATCGAAGCCGGCGAGCAGGCGGCAATCGCGATCATCCCAGAGATCCGCGAACGCGTGCTCAACACATCAGACGCGGCCGAGGGCATCAAATCGTTCGTGGAGCGTCGCGCAGCGGTGTTCCAGGGGCGCTAGTGCCCGGGACGCGAGTCCCAAAGCGCGAGTTGCGTTCGTGATACGTGCTGCAGGAAGCTGTGACAATGATGTCGCAGCTTCTTGATTTTGATCACGACGATGTTGCAGCGACTCTTGTCGAGATTCGTCGAATCAGGGAGACTTCAATCATTCATTAAATTTCGTTTCGTCCTGGCTCTCACTCAAGCGTCCGGTTTGGCATCCCATGACAAACGCACGAGTAATTGTTGTCGGAAACAACAAGGGCGGCTCTGGCAAGTCGACGATTGCCATGCACGTCGCCATCGCGCTGATCAAGGCGGGTCAGCGTGTCGCCACCATCGATCTCGACAATAAGCAGAAGTCGCTGACGCATTACGTCGAGAACCGGCGTGACTGGGCGCGGGAAACCGCGCTCGAGCTCGGCGTCCCGGCGCATATGTGCTTCGAGACGGTGAGCGGCAGGAGCAGCGAGGTCGAGACGCTCGGGCGCAGCGCGCTCGCCGAGATCGTCGAACGGCTCAGCCGGTCGCATGATTTCGTCGTCATCGACTGCCCCGGTCACGATACCTATCTGACGACGTTCACGCATTCGCTGGCGAACACGCTGATCACGCCGCTGAACGACAGTTTCCTCGATTTCGACGTGCTCGGCACCGTCGATCCGAACGATTTCAAGGTGACCGGCATCAGCCACTATTCCAAGATGGTGGAGGAGGCGCGGCACCAGCGCAGCGCAAATGATCAGCCGGCGTTCGAGTGGGTGGTGCTGCGCAACCGTCTCTCCACGCTCGGTTCGCGCAACAAGCGCCTGGTCGGCGAGGCTCTCGGCGAGCTGTCGAAGACGCTGAATTTCCGTCTGGTCGACGGCCTGGCCGAACGCGTGATCTTCCGCGAATTCTATCCGCGCGGATTGACCGCGGTCGACGATGTCAACCAGCTCGCGCTCGGCGGCCGGCCGACAATGTCGCATGTCACCGCATGGCTCGAGATGGAGCGGTTGATGACCGCGATCATGCTTGGCCATCTGGTGCGCCCGCCGGAATCCTCCGACGCCAGCCGCGACGCGGCGTAAGGCGACGTCGCTTCGCTACCGGCAATTGGCGTTGCCGGCGTTGGCAATGGTCAGGAACGTGATCGTTGCGGGAGCAAAGACGATCGCTCCTGCCGCAGCTGCATCACCCGTTAGGGCCGGGACCTGATCGGAAGCCCCGAGCGCGAGCGTGCTGCCATTGAGCTGAACGGTGCCGTCGGTGGGCTTGGCGCTCGCCAATGTGTAGCGTTGCGCGGCGGCTGCGAGCGTCAACTTGCGTTGCGTCCGCCGATCATTGTTGATGACGAGCAGGGTGATTGCATCGGACATGTCGCGCGCGCAATGCGCATAGACATGGAAACCGGGTTGCCCCGAGATGCCGACATCGAGCACGGTGGTTCCCATCAACCGTCGCCATAGCAGCGCGGCCCAATAGTTCGGCCGCGGCAGATGGGTTCGCTCGTCGAGTAGCCCGTAGTCGCTGGCGGCAAGCGTGTTGTGCATGACAACCCGGACGCCGGCCTTGGCCAGTCGCCCCAGCTGATCGAGGTAGCGGAACGTATCGGCGAAGGTTGCGGCCCAGCGGTTGCCGCCGCACGCAGTCTCCGCGGTCTCGGTCAGCCAGATCGGCTTGCCCGGTGCAAGCCGGTCGCGCAGCGTCTTGTAGAAGGCGAATGTCCTGCCGGTTCGCGCCAGCCATTCGTCCGACAACGCCTGCTTGGCTGTGCGATTGCCGGAGCATCGCGCCGAGAGCGCGCCGTAGTGATGGTAGGAGACCGCGTCGATGCCTGCTGCCGATACCGTGAACCGCGCTCTTGCATCGGCGCCGGTGCCGATCGTGCCTGGGCCGAGGATCGTCACGTCAGGCGCCGCAGTCTTCATGAATGTGCGGAAGGTGGCAAAGTCCCGGCCGTAGGCCGCGGCATCGTAGTGGTCGGGCGCGCCGCCGATCGCGGGCAGATCGGGCTCGTTCATGAACTCGGCTGCCGCGATCCCGCCGCCGGCCGATCGCGTGAAGGAAAGAAGCTGCCGGGCCTGTTCGGAGGTCCATCGTCCCGCAGCATCGCGCGTGCCGGCGCTGATCGCAAAAGACGTGACGATGAGGGCATCGACGGCGTGCGAGAAGTCGATCACATCTAGCCATCGTTGCCGTGTCAGCACGCCGTTGAAGCCGGCCGGCGGTGCGCTTGGCGGCACGTCGGAATCTGCAAAGAATGTGCTGTTGGCCCAGGTTCCGCTGACGCGAAGGAGGGCCGGAGCGAGTGCTGCGGCGAGTTTTCGTAGCCGGCCATCGCGCAGATCGATCGGTGGGCGCGGTGCGAACCGTTCCGTCTTTGCATCCGCGGCGGCGGCCGCATAGGGCTTCCAGAATCGTCCGCCGGTCACCTCGACCATCTCGATGTTGTAGGACTGGAAACGCGGATCGATCGTCGCAACGCGCGGCATGCTCGCGACATCAAGCGTCAGTTCCGCCGCGACCGCCTTCGTGCAGACCAAGGCGGCAATAGCCGGGATGACGATGCGTGTGAGGCGTTGAAGTGAGCCGGCTCGTTGGTGGTTGCGCACGGGTGCTCGCGTCGATCTGAACTGCTTGTCAATTCAGAATGCCGCTGCCGCCTGCTTGAATCAACGCACGAGGGCGCCTTGCGGCTCGCTTGCGATGCGATCCCACAGCGCGCGGATGATGTCCTTCATGACCAGCGCGTCCTGCCAGCGGTCGGACAATTCCCGGCCATCTGGACCGGTGATGGCATAGGGCGGCGGACCAAGCTCGCACAGAAAGGTCAAGGTCGCATCGGGCCCCGCGCGCTTGCGCCAGGAGCGGATGCCGTATTCCCACCAGTCCATGAATAGCGACACCCAGCCCTGGTGCTGTGGAAAGCCCAGCGAGATCTGCACCTGCTCGCGGCTCGCGATGCGGCCGTGGATGCCCCACGCATGGTCGAGGATGCGATGCATCATCGCATGGTTGACGTCGTCGACCGGCCAGGCGAATTCGCGGCCGACCAGATAATGCGAGAGGTCGGCGGTCAGCCGCAGATCCGGAAAGCAGTCGAGCAAATCGAGCATGAAGAACAGGTCAGTCGTCATGCGGTCGCGATGGGTCTCGACATGCACGGCGACGCCGGCCTCGGCCGCAGACGTCCGGCTGCAGATTGACATGATCGGCGCCGAGCCGGGCAACCAGCGCGAGCACCGGCTTCAGATCGTCGACGCTCTTCGGATAGCATTGCGCCTGCCAGATCATGCCGTGCGCGCGAAGGAAGTCCGTCACTTCGCGCGCGAAGGCAGGATCGATGAAGCGGACGCCGGCGCCGTCAAACCCGGCGTCGCGGATCATCGCGAGCTGGGTTTGCAGCGGCCATTCGGCCTCGTCGGCCAGCCGCCGCTCCATCGCCCAGAGCGACTGCAGGACGCGCAGTTGCTGCGCCACCGTTCAGGCCCGCGCCGGGATCGCGGTGGGCAGCTCGGCCTGTTCGCTCGCGTCGGCGGCGATGTTCTCCTGATACGTCTCGGGCCCGATCCAGATCGCAACCACCGTGCAGGCCGACAGGAACATCGCGTAGCAGGCGACCGGCCACCAGGTCCCGTATGCCGCCACCAGTGCGGTGGCAACGAACGGCGCCGGGCCGCCCGACAGCAGCGAGCCGAGCTCCCGGGCGAAGGCAAAGCCGGCGAAGCGGCGCTGCGGCGGGAACAGCTCGGCGAAATACGCCGCCTGCGGCCCGAACATCGCCGCGGTCACCACGCGCGCGCCAGGATGAAGGCGAGTGCGATCATGACCCACTCCTTGGTGCCGACCATCCAGAAGAACGGGAAGGCGAGCGCGACGCCAGCCAGCGCGCCGAACATGTAGACCGGCCGCCGTCCGATCCGGTCCGACAGGGCGGCAAAGCCGAGGATCGCAAACAACTCGACCGTGAATGCCAGCATCAGCGCGCTGAGCGCCTCCGCTTTCGGCACGCCGAGCGTCGTGATGACGTAGCTCAGGCCAAACACCGGGAAGAAGTAGCCGAGCCCGTTTTCGGCCATCCGCGCGCCGAGCACGACGAAGAAGTTGCGCGGGTGCTGGCGCAACGCCTCCATCGCCGGATTGCTCTCGACCTTGCCACGCGCCACCACCGCCTCGGTATAGACAGGCGTCTCGGTGATGCGCATGCGGACGAAGATGCCGACGACGATCAGCAGGAAGCTGGCCAGGAAGGGCAGGCGCCAGCCCCAGCTCATCAGCGCCTCACGCGGCAGCGTCGTCACCAGCGCGAAGGCGCCGGCGGCGAGCAGGTTGCCGACCGAGACACCGAGCGGCGCGAAGCCGCCCCAGAAGCCGCGATGCTTCGGCGGCGCATTTTCAACCAGATAGATCACCGCGCCGCCATATTCGGCGCCGGCGCCGAGGCCCTGGATCACGCGCATTGCGACCAGCAGCACCGGCGCCCAGATGCCGATCTGCGAGTAGGTCGGCAGCACGCCGATCGCGGTGGTGCCGATGCCGATCATCAGCAGCGTTGCGACCAGCACCGGCTTGCGGCCATAGCGGTCGCCGAGGATGCCGAACAACAGGCCGCCGAACGGCCGCACCACGAAGCCGACGCCGAAAGTCAGGAACGACAGCAGCGTGCCGACAACAGGATCGCTCTTCGGAAAGAACAGCTCGCCGAACACCAGCGCGGCTGCGGTGCCATAGAGGAAGAAGTCGTACCATTCGAGCGCGGAGCCGATGCTGGCTGCAAGAATCACACGCAGGCGCGATTTGCTGGCGCCATCTGCCATCTTGGTCATTCGTTTCCCCGTAGTTTTGATTTTTATGGTTTGAAAGCAGCAATGCCCGCGGCGTGGCCGCGGGCATTGTCGTCGTCCTCAGGCAGCGCGCGTGAAGTAGGATTTCTTCGACGCCGACTGGGTCTCGTAGATCGATCCCTGCCGTTTGGCCGGCGGCAGCGGCATCCGCACCGGCACGTCGGTGAGCCGCGGTGCGACCACCGGCGGACCCGCCAGCAGGCGGCTGTTGAACTCGTCAAAGTCCTTCACACCCATCAGCGGCCAGGCGTCGCTGGCAGCGACTTCATAGAGCAGCAGGTTGCGCGGCCGGTTCGATGTATTGGTCGCCGAGCCGTGCAGCGCGCGGACATGGTGGAATGACATGCTGCCGGCCTTGCCCATGCAGGGCACCGCGCGCTTGATGTCGTCCTGGATCTGGTCCGGATCGATCAAGCCGGCGAAGTGGCCGTCCTCGCCGTGATGATCCCACATCGTGGCGCCGGTGTGCGTACCCGGCGTCACCAGCATCGGTCCGTTCTCGATATCGCAATCGTCGAGCAGCACGCCGATCGCGAGAATGTCGTCATTGGTGTGCGGATAGAACGCCCAGTCCTGATGCCACTCGACGGGCGAGCCGTATTGCGCCGACTTCATGTTCAGCTTGGAGCCGTGCAGGCGGAGGCCGGGGCCGATCAGCTTGGTCAGGATCGAGATCACGGCGGGGCTGCGGACGATCTCGTCGAAGATCGGGTGCACCTTGTGCGGCGCCTTGATGCGGCGGACGCGCGGGGTCTCCGGCGTATGGCCCGGTTCGAGGTCGTAGACATCGGTGTGCTCGCTCACACTGGCGGCGCCAGCCACCAGCTCTGCGAGCACCGTGCGCACCTTCCCCAGCGTCTCCTGGTTGAGCACCTCGGGGACCACGATCACCCCGTCGCGCTTGTAAGCCTGGGCCTGCTCGTCCGAAATCATGCTGTTTCTCCCTTTTTGCTCTATGTTAGCGCTAACATGAGGCGATGCTAGCGCTAACATCATGGCTTGGCAACCCGGAATCGTGCAGGGTCGGGCCATGAGCTCCGAACTGACCGAACCCGGGACCGGCCCGACCGGTGCCGCGCCCACCCTTTCAGAGGTGGCCAAGCGCGCCGGCGTCTCCTCGATCACGGTGAGCCGGGTGGTGCGGATGCCCGACCTGGTCGCCCCGGAGACCCGGGCGCGGGTCGAGCAGGCGATGCGCGACCTCGGCTATATCCCGAACCTCGTGGCGGGCGCGCTGGCGAGCGCGCGAACCAATTCGGTCGGCGTGCTGGTGCCGACCATCGCCAACTCGATCTTCGCCGACACGGTGCAGGGCCTGTCCGACAAGCTCGAGCCGCTCGGCTTTTCCGTGATCCTGGCGCAGTCGCGCTACGACGCGGTGCGCGAGGACCGCATGCTGGCGGCGCTGCTGTCCCGGCGGCCGGAGGCGATCATCATGGTCGGTTCGCCGGCAACGGAGGAGGGCAGCCGGCTGCTGCGCAATGCGCGGATCCCGATCGTCGAGACCTGGGATCTGCCGGCAAATCCGATCGATGCGGTCGCCGGCTTCGACAATTACAAGGCCGGTGTCGCTGTCGCGAAACATCTGGTTGCGCAAGGACGCAAGCAACTTGCCTTCATCGGCGGCGACGATCCGCGCGGCACGCGCCGCTGGTTCGGCCTCAGGGACGAGGCGCTGGCCAGCGGTCTCGCTGAGCCGCGAAGATTGATCCTGGACCGCAAGGACTCCGGCAGCGTGGCGGCACATGCGCGTCTGCCTGATGTCGACGCCGTGTTCGCCGCCAATGACGCGCATGCGATCGGCTTCATGTCCGGGCTGCGCAAGGCCGGGCTGCTGCGCGACGGCCCTGCATCTGCGCAACCGGTCGCCGTGATCGGCCTCGGCGATCTCGAAATGGGCCGGCTGATCTCGCCGACATTGAGCACGATCAGCGTGCACGGCGATGCGATCGGCCGCACCGCGGCGACATTGACGCTGGAGCGCGGCGGCGAGCGCCGCATCGATCTCGGCTTCGAGCTGGTGCTGCGCGACAGCGGCTAAAGCATGATCCGGAAAAGTGCGTAGCGGTTTTCCGAGAAGATCATGCTTAAGAGCGCGATCCCTCACCTTGCCGTGTCGCCAGCGTCCACCTCCTCGAGCAAGCTGAGAAGACCACGCAGGATCGTCATCGGAGGTGGAGGACATCCCGGAATGTGGAGATCGACCGGGACAACCGCGGAAACCCCGCTCACCACCGCGTAGCTGCCGGCAAAGCAACCGCCGTCCCTGGCGCAATCGCCCGCCGCGACAACCCATTTCGGATCGGGCGTTGCACTGTAGGTTCGCTCCAGCGCCTCGCGCATGTTCTTCGTCACCGGACCCGTGACGAGCAGGACATCGGCGTGACGGGGTGACGCGACAAACCGGATTCCAAATCGCTCGACGTCATAATACGGATTGCTCAGCGCGTGAATTTCCAGCTCGCATCCGTTGCACGAGCCGGCATCAACCTCGCGGATCGACAGGCTGCGGCCGAGGCGGCGCCTTGCGGTGCGGCCGACCGTGGCCGCGAGCTCCGCGATCGCGGCGTCGTCCGGACGCGGCGCCTGCTCGGTCAATGGCTGGCGAAACAGGCTCTGCAGCAGAAGTTTGCGCATCGCGTCCGGTCCTCAGAGGTCGTGCCCTGAATAGGAGCAGTTGAACGACTTGTTGCACAGCGGGAAGTCCGCCACGATGTTGCCTTCGATGGCCGCCTCGAGCAGGGGCCATTGAAACCATGACGGATCGCGCAGATGACATCGTTCGATCCGGCCATCGCTCAGGCGCAGCCATGCCAGGATGTCTCCCCGGAAACCTTCGACGAGCGCGATGCCTTCGCAAGGCTCCGGCGCGATCTGCAACGGCACCTTGATTGGGCCGGCCTCGAGTGCATCGAGGATCTGGCCTGCCAGCGACAGGCTCTGCTCGACCTCGCGGATCCGGATCCAGACGCGGGCGTTCACGTCGCCGTCGTCGAGTGTGGGCACATCGAAGCGCAGGCCGTTATAGGGGTGATAGCCGGGGCTGCGGCGGGCATCGTAGGTGCGGCCACTGGCGCGTCCGACATAGCCGCCGGCGGCGAATTGACGTGCGAGCGCCGCGGTGACGATGCCGGTTCCGACGGTTCGGTCCTGCAACGATGCCGTGTTGTCATAGAGCTCGACCAGCGATGGAAAATGCCGGCGGATCTGTTCGAGCGCGGCCCGGATTGCGGTCGAACCATCGGCCGTGATGTCGCGAGCCAGGCCACCGGGAACGACGATGTCGCGCATCAGGCGGTGGCCGAAGGCAGCGTCAGCCGCGCGCAGCACGCGCTCGCGCATCACGCCGCAATGCGCGTGCATCAGCGCGAAGGACGCATCGTTGCAGATCGCGCCGATGTCGCCGAGATGGTTGGCCAGCCGCTCGAGCTCAGCCATCAGCGCACGCAGCAGGAGCGCGCGGGGCGGCACGGCAATCTGTATCGCGGCCTCGACGGCTTGCGCGAACGCCAGCGCGTAGGCGACCGTGCTGTCGCCGGACACCCGGCCGGCCAGCCGCGCGGCCTGCTCGACGGTGCTTCCCGCCATCAACCCTTCGACGCCCTTATGGGTGTAGCCGAGCCGCTGCTCGAGGCGAACCACGGTCTCGCCGCTGGCGGTGAAGCGGAAATGTCCGGGTTCGATGATGCCGGCATGCACGGGGCCGACCGCAATCTGGTGCAGGCTGTCACCTTCGGCCGGAAGGAACGGATAAGGCGCTGGATCCGGTGCTGCATCGAGACGTTCGCCCAGCGGTGCCTGCATTTGCCAGCGACCATGATCGAGCCAGGGGCGGCTGTCCGGCGTCTCGATGGCCACGAGTCCGAACAGGTCGTGGATGGTGCGCTCTGGTCGAAGCGCCGGGCGATGGCGGGCAGCGACGGAAGGGTAGCGGCGATCGGGGCAATCCAGACTGATCACACCAATATCGGAGGTGCGGTTGTCAAGGAGCGCCATATGCACGCGCGACGGCTCGCCCCACAGTCCGAGCAAGCTCAGGCTGCCATCCGCAAGGGCGCTGGCGGCGGAGCGCCAGGTGCCGCCGTCCACGCTGACGCGCCGCCATGGGTTGTGCCGTTCAACCCTGCGGCCTGCCCGGATCAGATCGATCAATGCCGGCATGTCTCGTTCTCCCTCGCGCTAGCCCAGGAGGTTGGCGACGTGCTGGAACCAGACGACGAGCGGTCCCGGAAGATAGATGCCCGCAGTCAGCACCAGCGCGAAATGCGCGAACATCGGCAAATAGGACGCTTCGGCCGGCGCCGCACTGCCGCGCGGCTCGCCGAACGCAAGGCTCGTCAGGCGCAGCACGAGCGCGCCGAAGGCGAGCAGCAGGCCGAACACCAGCGGGATCGCGAGCAGCGGCTGGCGCGCGAAGGTCGAGCTGACGATGAGAAACTCGCTCATGAAGATGCCGAGCGGCGGCAGACCGGCGATTGCGACCACGCCGATCACAAGGCCCCAACCGAGTGCGGGATGGGTTTCAGTCAGGCCGCGAATATTGGCGATCCGCTGCGTGCCCTTCACCTGGGCAATGTGACCGACCGCGTAGAAGATCCCCGATTTGGTCAGGCTGTGCATCACCATGTGCAGCAGGCCGGCGAAGTTGGCGAGCGGGCCGCCCATCCCGAACGCAAACACGATGATGCCCATATGCTCGATCGAGGAATAGGCGAACAGTCGTTTGATGTCGCGGCGGCGGTAAAGCATGAAGGCCGCGAACAGCAACGAGGTCAGCCCCATCGTCACCATCAGCGGACCCGGCGATATTGCGTCCGGATTGGCGGCAAGCAGGATCTTGAAGCGGAGCACCGCGTAGAGCGCAACGTTGAGCAGCAGGCCGGACAGCACGGCAGAGATCGGGGTCGGGCCCTCGGCATGCGCATCCGGCAGCCAGGCGTGCAACGGCGCGAGGCCGACCTTCGTCCCGTATCCGAGCAGCAGGAAGATGAAGGCGACGTTGAGCAATGCCGGATCGAATGCCGCGGCGCGGCTGACCAACACCGTCCAGACCATCGCGTCCTGCCCCTCGCCGGTGACCGGCAGCGCGGCCATGTAGACCAGGATGGTACCAAACAGCGCGAGCGCGATGCCGACGCTGCCAAGGATGAAATACTTCCAGGCAGCCTCCAGCGCCGCGTGGGTCCGGTAGATGCCGACCATCAAGACGGTGGTGAGCGTGGCGATCTCGATCGCGACCCACATCAGGCCGATATTGTTCGACACGAATGCGAGGTTCATGCCGAACATCATGACCTGATACATGGCATGGTAGAATCGCAGATAACGCGGCGTCAGTCGCTCGGTCTCGAGTTCATGGGCAATGTAGCTCGCGCTGAACACGCTCGTGGTTAGCCCGACGAAGGTGTTGAGCACGATGAAGACGATGTTGAGATCGTCGACCAGCAGATACTGGCCGGGTTGCGGGCGGGCGATCACGAGCAGCGAAAGCGCGGCCAGGAAGGTGCTGAAGCTGGCAAGGATATTGAGCCCCGCGGTCAGCCGATAGCCGGGCAGCGCCGCCAGCACCGCTGCGGCGCAGATCGGTATCAAGAGAATCCAGGCAACGGCATCCGACGCCGCGTTCATCGCCGCTCCCCCCCTGAACTCATCGAGCGCGCCGACATCGACGGTGTCGAAGCGCTCCCGGATCCGGAACAGGAACACGCCGATGACGATGAACGCGATCAGGATCGAGAAGGCCACGCTGATTTCCACGACCAGCGGCATGCCCTTGGCGCCGGTCGCGGCCAGCACCAATCCGTTTTCCAGCGACATGAAGCCGACGACCTGACTGACGGCGTTGCGCCGCGTCACCATGACGAGCAGTCCCAGCAGCACCACCGACAGCGCGAAGGCGAGGTCTTCCCTCGCCAGCGGATCGGCCGCGCCGGTCACCCGCAGCATCAGTACCATCGAGAGGGCGACGAGCCCCATGCCGGCCAGCATGGTCGGGCCGATACCCACTGCGGTCTCGATATCGCGATGAATGCCGAGCTGCTTGACGATCCGATGCAGCGCCACCGGGATGATGATCGCCTTGAACACCAGCGCGATGACCGCGGTCACGTAGAGATGCGGTGCGTTCTGGATGAATGCCTGCCAGGCGACGGAGAGCGCGAGCACCACGGCATGGGCTGCGAAGATGTTCAGCAACGCATACAGGCGGTCCTGATACAGCATCATGAAGCTGATCAGCACGAGCCCGCCGGCGAGCAGATGAGCAATGTCGAAGGCGAGGTTGTGCATCAGAAGCCTCGCGACACGAACCGGAGAAGCGTACCGAGCAGGCCGAGCATGAGCGCGGCGCCGAGGAACTCGGGAACACGGAAAACCCGCACCTTCGCTGTCGCGGTCTCGAACACTGCAAGCAGGAAGCTTGCGATCAGGAGCTTGAGGATGTAGGCGGCGACGCTCACGAGGTACGACAGCGGGCCTGCGCCTTCGGTGGTGATCTGCCAGGGAAAGAACACGCAGATGATCAGGGAGACGTAGAGCTGGAGCTTGAGAAAGGCGCCGAACTCGATCATGGCAAGGTGACGCCCGGAGTATTCCAGGATCATCGCCTCGTGCACCATGGTCAGCTCCAGATGCGTCGCCGGGTTGTCGATCGGAATGCGGGCGTTTTCGGCGAGCGCCACCATGATGAGGGCAATCATCGCCATGCCGAGCGATACGCGCAGGCCCACTTCGGATGACGCCATGAAGGTCGCGACCGTCGACAGCTGGGTCGAGCCGGCAATCAGCGCGACGCAGAACACCATCAACAGCATGGCCGGTTCGGCCAGGGCGGCGATCATCACCTCGCGGCTGGAGCCGATGCCGCCGAAGCTGGTGCCGACATCCATGCCCGCAAGCGCGAGGAAGAAGCGCGCGCTGCCGAGCAGGGCGACGATCGCGATCAGGTCGGCGCTCCAGTTGAATTCAAGGCCGGTCGCAAACGTCGGGACCAGCGCCGCAGCAACCCAGATGGCAGCGAATGTCACATAGGGCGTGACACGGAACAGCCAGGACGCGTTTTCGGCGAGAACGACTTCCTTGCGCAGCAGCCGCAGCAGATCGCGGTACGGCTGGAGGATCGATGGTCCTTTGCGGCGTAGCAGGCGAGCCTTCATCTTGCGCACGACGCCGGTCAGGAGCGGCGCGAGCAGCAGAACAAGCGTCATCTGGCCCAGTTGAACGAGGATGTCCGAGATCACGACCATATCGCGAGTGCCAGCAGCAATGTGACGAGGGTTGCGAAGACCAAGCTGAGATAGCGGCGGATGGTGAGGAACTGGAGCTGGTTCAGCCGATCGGCAAAGAACCACACTGTTTCAGTCACCGGCGTGTAGAGCCGCTCCCAGACCGGATCGTGCATGTCGATCCTGAGGCGGGCCGGCCGCAGGTCGCCCGGCGGCGGCATGTCGACGTGTTCGCGGGCCTGGAAGATCAACGTGCCGAACACGCGGCGGATCGGCTGGACGAAGCTTACTCCGGAATATTGCGCCGCCGGAGCCGGATCGGCAAAGCCGCAACCCCAGGCGGGCCCGCGCCTGATCGCGCGCGATGCAAAGCGATGGATGAAATACACGGCAAGCGATGCCGCAGCCGTGATGAAGATGAAGACGAGCAATCCGTTGTAGGAGCTGCGGCTCTCCTCGATCGGAACGATCGAAAGCCAGGCGTCGCTCGCCTGCACCGGCATGCGGTGACCGATCACAGCCGTTGCGACGGGCGAGAGCGCGTCGATCACCAGGCCCGGCAGGATTCCGGCGAGGAAGCACAGTGCAGCGAGGCCAAACATCGCGGCGAGGCAATAGCGATCGACCTCGGCGGCGGTCTCAGCGGCCGTGCTTCGCGCGCGGCCGAGGAAGGTGATCCCGAAGGCCTTGACGAAGCACGCGGCCGCGAGCGCCGCCGCCAGCGCCAGCAACGCGCCGACCGCGGGCACCATGATCTTCAGCATCCATTGTGGCAGATCGGGGCTTTGCAGGACCGCCTGAAACATCAGCCATTCCGATACGAACCCGTTGAACGGCGGAAGCGCCGAGATCGCAACGCAGCCGACGAGAAAGACGAAGCTCGTAAGCGGCATGCGGTGGATCAGACCGCCCAGTTTCTCCATGTCGCGTTCGCCGGTGGCGGTCAGCACCGCACCGGCGCCGAAGAACAGCAGGCTCTTGAAGAACGAATGGTTGAGGACATGGAACAGCGCGGCTGTGAAGGCGAGGGCCGCCGCCAGGCCGTAGCCATTCGCCTGAAACGCCAATGCGAGGCCGAGGCTCGCGAAGACGACGCCGATATTCTCGATCGTGCTGTAGGCGAGCAGGCGCTTGAGATCCTTCTCCATCAGCGCATACAGGATCCCCATCACCGCGGTCACTCCGCCGAGGATGAGAACGACGACACCTGCCGACCAGCTCGGCGGTCCGAGCAGATCGAACACGACCCGGATGAATCCGTAGACCGCAACCTTCGTCATCACGCCGCTCATCAGCGCAGAGACATGGCTCGGGGCCGCGGGGTGAGCGAGCGGCAGCCACACATGCAGCGGGACCAGGCCGGCCTTCGACCCGGCGCCGAGCAGCATCAGCGCAAGCACCAGCGCGGCTTCGGACGGCGTGTGCTGGATGGCGCGCATGGCCGCAAAACTGTAGCTGCCGCCGGCTCCCGACAGCAGGCCAAACGCAAGCAGCAGGGCCAGGGTCCCGAAACTTGCCATCACGAGATAGACGTAGCCCGCGCGCGCATTGTCTGCTTCACGATGGTGCGACATCACGAGCGCCCACGACGCGAGCGACATGAATTCCCAGCACAGCAGATAGGTGAACGCGTCGTCGGCAAGCACAACGAGGTTCATCCCGGCCAGGAACGCCGGAAAGAACGGCAGGACGCGGTGCGGCGTCGTTTCGTGGCTGCCGTAGCCGAGCCCATACAGGCTTGCGGCCGCACCGCCGAGATTGACCACCGCGAGAAAGAATGCGGCGAGCGCATCGAGACGGAAATGCGAGCCCAGCCAGGGCAGGCCGACCGGCAATATCAGTTCGGTCGCATTGCTGTGGGCGATCAGCGCGTGCAGCGCCTCGGCCAGCGCGATCGCCGAGATCGCGAAGGTCGCGCCGTAGACGACGGCTGTCGATCGGCGTGATCGGCTGGTGGCAATCGCGAGAACGGTCGTCGCCAGCAGCGCGGCTACACACCAGAGCTGCTGGACGACCGTTGAGATCACGTCTGCACCTTCGGCGAGCCTGATCCGGCCTTCAATCGCACGCCGCGGCCGCCGCCGCTGCTGACGGCGCCCTCGCTGATGACCTCGACGCCGGCCGCACCGAGCGCGTCGATCAGTTTCACCAGCGAGTCGACATTGCCTCGAATGGTGCCCTCGCTTGCTTCCATGCGCTGGATGGTCGGCACGGACAGCCCGGACAGCTCGGCGAGCTGCCGCTGGTCGATGCCAAGCAAGGCTCTTGCAGCCCGAAGCTGCGCTGCAGTGATCATCGATCGGGCCGTCGGTTGGGAGTCGAGTCTAGTTGAATGTCATTTATGCATATTAAGTAGTCATGTTACAAGTCCAATAAATGATGTTTTATACATCATTATGTGCAAGACCGCTTGGCGCGATCGATGCCGCGTGCCGGCAAGAATCCGCTGCTGGGTGCTCAGTCGGAGATCTTTCGATAGACGGCTGCGGCGCGGCGCAGCAGCTGGCTCTTGCGCTTTCGCTCGTGCACGCGCTGGTGCTTGGCCTTGCGCTGCTGGGCGCACTGCGCGAGCGCATCGGCACTTTCGAGCAGTGCGCGACGCACCTCGTCATCGTTCAGCTCGCCGAGCAGCTGCTGTCCCTTGCGCAGATGCTTCAGCACGTTCCGCCACGATGCGTAGACATCGGCAGGCAAGCCGCCCTCCGAGAACTCGATGGCGTAGCGCAGCCGCTTGCTGGCGAGCCGGACGCGGTGGCGCTTGTTCTTGCCCATGCCTTGCAGCCCGCGGCTCCTGTGGCACAGTTTGCCATGCCACCGCGCCAGCCGGCGGGCGTGAAATACTGCGACCGGCACCGCCCGCCGCTGCGCGGCGCGGCGGTTCTGCCGCGTGGTCCAGGGGCCGCTGCCGACCCAGTCCCACATGCCGTCGAACCATTGCCAGTATCGGTCGCTTTGCAACGCCTCCTTGAGGGCGTCGAACGCGTCGGTTCGCGCCGTCTGGAGCGTGCGCTCCTCGGGCAAGCCCTTGCTGTTGGCGATCGCGACGTCGAGATCGCGCGTCGCGCCGAGATGGGCGCTCAGCCATTTCAGTTCGGATTTCAGTCGCGTCCATTCGCTGTCGGCCACCATCGGGCCGTAGAAGGCGACCGCCGCCTTCAGCCGCGTCAGCGCGATCCGGGTCTGGTGCAGCGCGGCGGAGTTGCCGGAGCTCAGGGCCTCGTGATTGGTCGCGACTTCCTCGAGACATTCGGACAGGATCAGGCGAAACGCGGTCTCACAACGCATGGCCTGGCTGAGGTGGCGCGGCCGCTTCGGGCGGGCAACGCGTTCCCGGTCCGGACTAGCCGCTGACGTCATGGCACTCCCGTGGCGCTGCCGGAGCCGCGACGCAAAGCGCCGCTCCTGGATCGAAGATTTCCCGTTTGGTCGATGCCGATCAAGGGTTTTCTGCCGATGGCGGCACTGCGGTGATCCGGCACTGCAATCAAAATGTCGCAATCAACCTGGCCGGGCGGTCTCATTCCAATCGACATGTTGGCTCGCTCCGGTGGGGGCGTCGGTGCATCGAGGCCGCCGCGCGACAACGGATTTCGACCAATCGCCAGATATTTCGTTCGCGAAATATATTGATATTTCGTACGCGAAATATATAACGGCGGGATGAGAGCGGAACACCGGCTGATCTTTCTCCTGACCGTGGCCTATCGACGGCTGCAACGCGCCATCGATCAGGAGACGGCCGCACACGATCTGACGTCGGCCCAGACGGGCGTGCTGTTCTTCCTCGGCCGCAATGACGGCGCGCTGATCGGCGATGTCTCGCAGGCGCTCGACATCGTGCCGTCGGCGATGACCGGGCTCGCCGACCGGATGGAACGTGCGGGCCTCGTGAAACGCCGGCGCGACGGTGAGGACGGGCGCAGCCAGCGGCTCCATCTGACCGCGGCGGGGCAGGAGCTCGGCAAGCGCGCCGCGACGCGGACCAGGGTGATCAACAACCGCCTGATGGACGGGTTCTCGGAAGCCGAGATCGACGTGGTCTCGCGCTGGCTGACCAGCCTGCAAGAGAAGTTTCCGAAGGACAAAGATGGTTAGAGCATGATCCGGAAAAGTGCCAAGCGGTTTTCCGAAAAGATCATGCTCAAATCAAAGGACCGGTTAGAGCGTTTTCAAGCGAAGCGGGTACCGGTTCGCGTGAAGAAAGCGCGTCAAACGAGTAGCAATCAAAGGAGTGAGACATGAGTGATGTGGTCGTAGCGCTGGACGGTGGCGTTCTCACCGTGACGATGGCGCGTCCGGACAAGAAGAACGCGATCACCAACGCGATGTATGGCGCGATGGCCGACGCGCTCGAGCGCGCGGAAGGCGATTCCGCTGTACGCGCCGTGCTGTTGCAGGGCGACGGCGATAGCTTCACCGCAGGCAACGATCTCGCCGATTTCGCCGCGGTGTCGCGCGGCGTGCAGGGCGAGCGTCACGTGACGCGCTTCCTTAGCTGTCTTGCCAAGGCGACGCGGCCGCTGGTTGCCGCCGTGCAGGGCAATGCGGTCGGCATCGGCACCACCATGCTGCTGCATTGCGACCTCGTCTATCTCGCGCCGACCGCGCGGCTGATCACGCCGTTCGTCAACCTGGCGCTGGTGCCGGAGGCGGCCTCGACCTACCTGCTGCCGCAGCGGATCGGCTATGCGCGCGCCTATGCGATGTTCGCGCTCGGCGAGCCCGTCGAGGCGGAGACTGCGGTCTCGATCGGCCTGGCCAATGCAGTGGTGCCGCTCGCGGATCTCCGCGCCAAGGCACGCGCTGCTGCCGACGCATTGGTGAAGCGCCCGTTCGGCTCGCTGCAGCACACCAAGGCGTTGATGCGCGATCCCGCTGGGATCAGCGCGCAAATGGCGCGCGAGGGCAAGATCTTCCAGGAGCGGCTAATGAGCGCCGAAGCGCGCGAGGCCTTCGCCGCCTTCGCCGAACGGCGCCAGCCGGATTTCTCCAAGATCACTGGCTAGGCTTGGACGTGGGGCCGCCACGCGCGGGCGGCCCTATCGCTTTGGGGTTGACGGCCTCGCCGGCATCGAACATCTCGTGTCAGGGCACAGCGCAACCCGGCGAGGCGAAGCATGAGCGACAGTCACACGCTGCGCGGCGATGGAATCGCCGCGACCATCCTGGCCCAGGGCGCCGAATTGTCGTCGCTCAGGAATGCCGAAGGCACGGAACTGGTGTGGCAGGCCGGGCCGCAATGGCCGCGCCATGCGCCGATCCTATTCCCGATCGTCGGCCGGTTGAAAAGCGACACGCTTCTCCACAACGGTAGGGCCTATCCGATGACCCAGCACGGCTTTGCGCGGGACCGTCGCTTTGCCTGGCTGGAGCAGGGGCCGCGATCCTGCAAGCTAGCGCTGTCAGACGATGCGGAAACGCGGGCGCGCTATCCTTTCGCGTTCAGGCTAGAGGTGACCTACGCCGTTGATGGCGCCGATCTCGAGGTCGGCTTCGAGATCATCAACACCGGCGACGAGATGCTGCCGGCCTCGCTCGGCGGTCATCCCGCGTTCAATTGGCCGCTGGTGCCGGGGCTTCCGAAGGAGGCTTACACGCTGACCTTCGGCAAGACTGAACCCGCGCCGATCCGGCGGTTGAAGGATGGATTGATGCGGCCGCAGCCTGAACCCAATCCGGTCAATGGCAGAACGCTTGCGCTGTTGGAGGAGCTGTTCGATGACGACGCGATGGTCTTCGATAAGATTGCAAGTACATCGATCCTCTTCACGGCGACACTGGGCCCGGCAGCAGCCACGCAAGGCCCGGCGATCGAAATTTCCTGGCGCGGCTTCCGCGAGCTTGGCGTCTGGTCGAAGGTTGGCGGGGCTCCGTTCCTTTGCATCGAACCATGGTACGGTTTTGCCAGTCCGGCGCAGTTCGATGGCGAGTTTGCCGACAAGCCCGGCCTGATGCACATCGCGC
Source organism: Bradyrhizobium sp. NAS96.2 (assembly GCF_001908235.1). GTDB lineage: Bacteria > Pseudomonadota > Alphaproteobacteria > Rhizobiales > Xanthobacteraceae > Bradyrhizobium. The sequence goes on along the minus strand of NZ_LGHK01000025.1, from coordinate 13,808 downwards.
CGGGCGCGCGCCGTTCGCTGAGCTACCGGATTCGCGTGAGCTGACGAGACGACATCGCTTGCGTGATCAGCTCAATTCGGGCGGGTGCCAAGCGCACCCGTGAGCGCGCCCACCGACGGCGGGTTTTCGTGCGCCCAGGCCTCATGCGCGGCGAGATCGCGGTAGTGCTCGGCCATCCGCAGCAACCGCTCGCGGATGCCGGCATCTTCCTCGCCCTTGGCCTGATCGGCCAGCTGCGCGGCGCGTTCGAGAAGCGTTTTCGGATCGATCACGACTGGCTCCAAATCCGGTTTCGCCACAGCATGATCCGGAAAAGTGCGAAGCGGTTTTCCGAAAAGATCATGCTCAAAACAGACAACGGCCTTAGCCAAGCACAGTTCCTGCCATGGTTTCATGACAGGGTTCAGAGCTGGAACAAGCCCAGCCCCGCCATCACGTCGCGCTTGGTTCGTTCGGTGATCTCCCGCGCTTTCAGGGTTCCGCGCCTGATCACGTCGACGACGTGATCGCGATTGGTCGCGAGCTCGGCGCGCCGCGTCCGGATCGGTGCGATCAGGGCTTGCAGGACGTCGTCCAGCCGCCGCTTCACGGTCGCATCGCCGAGACCGCCGTGCCGATAGCGCGCCTTCAATTCCTCGACGGCGTCGTGATCGTCGTCGAACGCGTCGAGATAGGTGAACACGACATTACCCTCGACCTTGCCGGGATCGGCGACGCGCAGATGATCGGGATCGGTGAACATCGCGCGCACCGCGGCCGAGATGTCATCGGGCGAAGCCGAAAGCGCAATCGCGTTGCCCGCGGATTTGCTCATCTTGGCGCGTCCGTCGACGCCGGGCAGCCGTCCCGCGCGCGGAATGATGGCCACGGCCTCCGGCAGCAACGGGCGGCCGGCAAGCGTATTGACGCGACGGACGATCTCGTTGGTCTGCTCGATCAGCGGCGCCTGGTCCTCGCCGACCGGCACGACGGTGGCGCGAAACGCGGTGATATCGGCGGCCTGCGCCACCGGGTAGCACAGGAAGCCCGCCGGGATGTCGCGTCCGAAACCGCGCGTGCGGATCTCGTCCTTGATGGTCGGGTTGCGCTCGAGCCGCGCGACGGTGACGAGGTTGAGATAGAGCATCGACAGCTCGGCGAGCGCGGGAAGCTGCGATTGCAGGCAGATCGATGTTCGCTCGGGATCGATGCCGACGGCAAGATAGTCCAGCGCGACCTCGATGACGTTGCTGCGGACCTTGCCGACATCGTGCGCATTGTCGGTCAGCGCCTGCATGTCGGCGAGCAGCAGAAACTGCTCATGGCTGTCCTGAAACTGAAGGCGGCTGCGCAGCGAGCCGGCGTAATGGCCGAGATGCAGCGGCCCGGTGGGGCGGTCGCCGGTCAGGATGATCGGTTTGGTCACGGTGTATCTCCATTCGGTTGAATGGGGACACCGCATGCGGGCCGGGATGGGATGAAAGAAAAAGGCCGCCCGATGCGGCGGCCCCGAAAATGCATGAACGCGTTCGGCCCGCCTGTCAGTCGGCGAGCCACCAGAGACTGGCGATGAGGATCGATCGGTCCATGGCGTGACCGGTAAGGCAAACCTGCGATGCGGTCAAGCCGATCTGGCTAGTTGTTTGACGCGTTTTCTTCACGCGAACCGGCCTCCACTTCGCTTGAAAACGCTTTAGTTGAACGCCATGCCGCCGCTCATCGCGATGGTCTGTCCGGTCATGTAGGGATTGTTGACCAGCAGCATCACGGCCTGCGCGACCTCCTCGGCAGTGCCGAAACGGCCGACCGGAATCCGGCTGACGAGGCCGCTCTGTCCCTTCATCATGTCGGTCTCGATCAGCGACGGCGCCACGGCATTGACGGTGATGCCTTCCTTGACGAGGCGTGCGGCATAGCCGCGGGTCATGCCCTCCATGGCCGCCTTGGATGCATTGTAGTGCGGGCCGATCGAGCCGGCGCCGCGCGCAGCGCCGGACGAGATGTTGACGATGCGGCCCCATTTCCGGGTGCGCATCATCGGCAGCACCGCTTGTGTGCAGAGAAACGCCGATTTGAGATTGACCGTGATGGTGCGGTCGAAATCCTCTTCGGTGAGGTCGTCGACGCCCCTGACGATCGCAATCCCGGCATTGTTGACGAGGATGTCGAGCGGGCCGAGTTCGGACTTGGCGCGCTCGACCAGGCCGGCGACGGCGGCAGCCTCCGAAACGTCGGCAGCGATCGCGACGGCCCGGCCGCCGGCGGCTATGATGCCCTTCGCCAGCGTCTCGGCCTCGGCCGCGCGTTCGCGATAGTTGATCGCGACGGCGGCACCGGCGTCCGCCAGCATCTTGACGATCGCTGCACCAATGCCGCGCGAGCCGCCGGTCACCAGCGCCACATGTCCGTGCAGACTGTTTGTTGTCATCTAGTCACCCTGATTGACGTATCCTTGTCGTATCCTTGGAGGCTCGCAAACGGGCAGGCGAGGCGCAACGCAACTTTGCTCAAATCTGCGTTGCGGGACCGTCAAGCGGCGAAAAACCGCCTCTTCCCGCCGGAATCGGCCTTGCGTCCGGCGCGGGCCGGCGGCAATGGTTGGGGCATCACTTCTTCCAGCTACCCACGAGAGCCCGATGAGCAAACTGATTGTCCGCGCCGGCGATTTCACCTTTGACGCCCGTTTCGAGGAACAGCTCGCGCCGAAGACGGTGGCCGCGTTCCGCAACGCGATGCCGTTCGAGAGCCAGGCGATCCATGTGCGCTGGAGCGGCGAGGGCGTCTGGATGCCGCTCGGCGATCTCGATTTCGGCGTCTCCTACGAGAACCACACCAGCTATCCGGCGCCGGGCCAGATCATCCTCTATCCCGGCGGCATCAGCGAGACTGAGATCCTGCTCGCCTATGGCGGCGTGCACTTCGCCAGCAAGATGGGCCAGCTCGCCGGCAATCACTTCATCACGCTGACCTCGGGGCTGGAAAACCTCACGGCCTTCGGCAAGACCGTATTGTGGAAGGGCGCGCAGAACATCCGCTTCGAGGAAATCTGATGTGACCGAGGCCCGCTATCCGCGCGATCTCCGCGGCTACGGCCGCAACCCGCCGGATCCGAAATGGCCTGACGCTGCGCGCGTCGCCGTGCAGTTCGTGGTCAATTTCGAGGAGGGCGGCGAGAACAACATCCTGCACGGCGATCGCGCCTCGGAAGCGTTTCTGTCCGACGTGCTCGGCGCGCAGCCCTGGGTCGGTCAGCGTCACGCCAATATCGAGACGATGTTCGAATACGGCTCGCGCGCCGGCTTCTGGCGGCTATGGCGGATGTTCACCGAGCGGAAGCTGCCGACGACCGTGTTCGGCGTCGCGATGGCGCTGAAGCGCAATCCCGATGTCGTCGCCGCGATGCAGGAGGCAGGCTGGGACATTGCAAGCCACAGCCTGCGCTGGGTCGAGCACAAGGACATGTCGGAGGACGAGGAGCGCGCGGAGATCGCCCGCGCCATCGCCGTGCATACCGAGGCGACCGGCGCGCGGCCGCTAGGCTGGTACACCGGCCGTTCCTCGATCAACACGCTGCGGCTGCTGATGGAGGCCGGCGGCCTGCGCTATCTCTGCGATTCCTATGCCGACGATCTGCCGTACTGGATCAAGTCACCGGGCACCGAGCCGCATCTCGTGATCCCCTACACGCTCGATGCCAACGACATGCGTTTCATCAACCCGCAGGGCTTTGGCGGCGGCGACGAGTTCTACAGCTATCTGAAGGACAGCTTCGACGTGCTCTACGCCGAGGGCGCGACGCGACCCAAGATGATGTCGGTCGGCCTGCATTGCCGTGTGGTCGGCCGTCCCGGCCGCGCCGCCGCGCTGATGCGCTTTCTCGATTACATCGGGAAGCACGAGCACGTCTGGGTGCCGACGCGGCTCGCGATCGCCGAGCACTGGCACGCCAATCTGAAGCATCTCGCCGCGGACGCGTTCGAGATCGGCTAGCGACGGTTCCACGTCCACGAATTTGATGCAGATCCCCCGATGCATCCGAGCGAGTTGCATCGGATGAATTGCTGCGTTGCACGAATGTCAGAAGCGATCCCGGATTCCGTGCGTTAGCGGCCTGCAATGCGGGAGCAGGCGGGTTTCATGCGGGATTTCCTGACCGAACTGGAACATACATTTCGCTGGGTTCCGGACTGGGTCGTTGGCCTCGGCCTGATCACGGGCGCGATTGCGGTCGCGCTTATTGTTCATTCGATTGCGCAGCGCCTCGTCCATCGCATGGTCAGATCGCAGAACTCGGTCGCCCCTCAACTGCTTGAGCGGACATCAGGGCCGTCGCGGCTGGCGCTTTGTCTTGCCGCCGTCGCACTGGTGTTACCGCTGGCACCGCTCGACGATCTGCTGCGGCTGACGCTCGGCCATGTCTTCGGCGTCGCCGTGATCGCGCTGGTCGGCTGGATATCGATCCGTGCCGTCGACATGGCGTCGGCCAGGTATCTCGATAAATTTCGTCTCGACGTTGCCGAGAATTTTCTGGCGCGCAAGCACGTCACCCAGGTTCGCGTCTTCAAGCGGGTCACCGACACGCTGATCGTCATCATTGCGGTCTCCACCGCGCTGATGACCTTCGATTCGGTCAGGCAGTATGGCGTTAGCCTGTTCGCGTCCGCGGGCGCAGCCGGCTTGATCGTCGGTCTCGCAGCGCGACCCCTGTTGAGCAATCTGATCGCCGGCGTGCAGATTGCCGTCACCCAACCGATCCGGATCGAGGACGCCGTCATCATCGAGAACGAATGGGGCTGGGTCGAGGACATCGCCTCGACCTATGTCGTGATCCGGCTGTGGGACTGGCGGCGCATGGTGGTGCCGCTGTCCTATTTCATCGAGCGCCCGTTCCAGAACTGGACGCGCGACGCGCAGTCGCTGATCGGCGCGATCGCCCTGCATGTCGACTATAGCGCCGATGTGCCTGGCATCCGAAAGAAGCTGGAGCAGGTCGCGAAGGAATCGAGGCTCTGGGATGGTGCGGTCGTCAATCTGCAGGTGATCGACACCCATCCGCGCACCATCGAGCTGCGCGCACTGGTCAGCGCACGGAATGCGCCGCAGTCCTGGGACCTGCGCTGCGAGATCCGTGAGAAGCTGCTGGCGTTCATTCGGGATGAGATGCCCGAGGCGCTGCCGCGGGATCGGGCGATCCTGGCGCCCGCCGCCGACGGATTTGGCCGGGGATTTCTGCACGGTGCGCCACCGCGTGAACGCTCGGCTGCGACGTCGCCGAACTGAAGAAAGACACGCGTCAGTGTCCTGCCATGTGCCGGCCGATCTCGGTGAGGTCGGCCTCGCTGGCACGGGCCTCGTGCACGAACGCGCCGTGGAACATCACGACCAGCCGATCCGACAGCTCCAGCAACTCGTCGAGATCTTCGCTGACGAGGAGCACCGCGGCGCCGCGGTTGCGGGCGGCCATGATCTCGGCGTGGATCTGCGCCACCGCCGCGAAGTCGAGCCCGAAGCATGGGTTGGCCGCGATCAGCACCTCGACATCGCCCGAGAGCTCGCGCGCCAGCACCGCGCGCTGCACATTGCCGCCCGAGAGCGCGGCGATCGGCGTCTCCGGCGTGCGGGTCTTGATCTTGTAGCGGTTGATCTTGCGCTCGGCATCGCTGCGGAAGGCGGAGCGGTTCAGCCACCAGCCGCCCCGCGCGAACGGCGCGCGGTCGAACTCACGGAAGGCGATGTTGTCGGCGACGCTCATGCCGCCGACGCAGGCGTTCTTCAGCGGCTCCTCCGGCAGCAGCGACATCCTGTGGCGGCGCATCTCCTCGCGGCTTGCCGAGTAAGCCTCGCCCTGGACACGGATCACGCCGCTCTCGGCTTCGCGCTGGCCGGCCAGCACCTCGACCAGCTGGCGCTGGCCGTTGCCGGACACGCCGGCGATGCCGACGATCTCGCCGCTCTTCACCGTCAGCGACACACCGTGCACGGCAATTGCGCCCGCGTCATCGCGCGCAGTGAGCTTGTCGAGTTCGAGCCGGGGCGCGCCGGTCTCGCCGGTGCGCGGCGGCTGCACCGTCAGCTGCTCGGCGCCGATCATGGTGCGCGCCATCTCGTCGGGGGTGAGATCGGCGACCCGGCCGGTGCCGGCGAGCTTGCCGCGGCGCAGGATCGTGACGTCGTCGGCAAACGCCATCACCTCGCGGAACTTGTGCGTGATCATCAGGATGGTCAGTTCGCCCGCCACCACCATGGCGCGGAGCATGCCGAGCACCTCGTCGGCTTCGCCCGGCGTCAGCACCGAAGTCGGCTCGTCCAGGATCAGGAAGCGACGCTTCAGATAGAGCTGCTTGAGGATCTCGCATTTCTGCCGTTCGCCGGCGGAGATGTCGGAGACCTTGGCATCGAGCGGCACCTTGAACGGCATCCGCGAAAGGAAAGCCTCGAGCTCCTTCTTCTCCTTGCGCCAGTCGACGACCGAAGGCACGTCGTCGCGCGCCAGCACCAGATTCTCGGCGACTGTCATCGCCGGCACGAGGGTAAAGTGCTGGTAGACCATGCCGAGCCCGAGCGCATGTGCATTCTTGGGATTGGCGATGCTCTGCTGGCGGCCGCCGACGATGATGTCGCCTTCGGTGGCGTGGTAATAGCCCATGATGCATTTCACGAGCGTGCTCTTGCCGGCGCCGTTCTCGCCGAGCAATGCGTGGAACGAGCCGGGGCGTACCTTGAGCTCGACATTGTCGAGCGCCGTGAAATCGCCGAACCGCATCGTCATCGCGATGGCGTCGACGCCGAACGCGCCTGAGGGGGCGGGCGGCTCGCCGATGATCACGACAGCGCCCCGATCAGGTCGGCGGATTTCGTCACCGCGCCGAACACGCCGCCCTGCATCTTGATCATCTTCAGCGCGTGGTCGTGATTACCTTTGTCGGTCGCGCCGCAGCAATCCTCGACCAGCACGCATTCGAAGCCGCGGTCGTTGGCCTCGCGCATCGTGGTGTGGACGCAGACATCGGTGGTGATGCCGGTCAGCACGATGTTCTCGATGCCGCGCAGCCGCAGCATCAGCTCCAGATCGGTGGCGCAGAACGATCCTTTGCCGGGCTTGTCGATAACAGGCTCGCCCGGCAGCGGTGCGAGGTCGGGGATGATCTCCCAGCCCGGCTCGCCGCGCACCAGGATGCGGCCGCAGGGACCGGGATCGCCGATGCCGGCGCCGATCTGGCGCGAGCGCCATCGCTTGTTGGCGGGCAGGTCGGCCAAATCAGCGCGGTGGCCTTCGCGGGTGTGGATGATGTGAAAGCCCTGCGCGCGCATCACCGCGAGCAGCTTCCTGATCGGCTCGATCGGCGCGCGGGTCAGCGACAGGTCGTAGCCCATCTTGTCGACATAACCGCCGACGCCGCAGAAATCGGTCTGCATGTCGATGATGATGAGCGCGGTATTCTCAGGCCGCAAATCGCCATTGTAGGGCCAGGCGTAGGGCTCGGACTTGATGAAGCGCTCGGGCATGAATGATCTCGCGGTCTATCGGGTGATGGACAATTCGGCGGGCGCACCGGTCAGCGTGCGCTTCGGCGAGCAGGTGATGATCATGATCGCCAGGGTCAGGATGTAGGGCGCGGCATTGAACAAATGATAGCCGGAGGTGATGCCGACCGATTGCAGCGCGGGCCCGAGCGCGGCGGCGCCGCCGAAGGCGAGCGAGGCCCACAGGCACAGCATCGGGTCCCAGCGCGCGAAGATGACAAGCGCGACCGCGGTGATGCCCTGGCCCGAGGACAGGCCCTCGTTCCAGCTGCCGGGATAGAACAGCGACAGGAACGAGCCGCCGATGCCGGCGAGGAAGCCGCCGACCATGGTGGCGCGCAACCTGATCAGCAGCACGGAATGACCCATCGCGCGGGCGGCGTCGGCGCTTTCGCCGGCGGTACGGATCAAGAGGCCCCAGCGCGTCGTCCTGAAGGCCCAATAGAGCAGCGGCGCGATCGCAACGCCGATCAGGAACAGCACGTTGATACGCAGCGCCGCGCGCAGTTGCGGGATGTCGCTCCACCATCCGAAATCGATCGCCGGCAGCCGTGCGGCAGTCGGCTCGATCAGCGGCTTGCCGAGGAAGAAGGCCAAACCAGTGCCGAGCAGCATCAGCGCGATGCCGACCGCGATGTCGTTGACGCGCGGCAACGAGCAGATGCCGGCATGCAGCGCGCCGAACAGGGCGCCGGTGATCCCGGCCGCGAGCACACCAAGCCATGGCGAGCCGGAAAGATAGGAGATGCCGTAGGCGCTCATCGCGCCCATCACCAGCGTGCCTTCGAGGCCGAGATTGATGCGGCCGCTTCGCTCGGTGATGCATTCGCCGAGGCTGACGAACAAAAAGGGCGTCGAGACGCGGATGGCGCCGCCGAACACAGCGAGCGGGACGGTCCAGAGCCCGAGCGAAGCATCCGCCATGTCAGGACTTTCCCTTCAGGAAGCCGATGCGCCCGTAGAGCGCGTCGCTCGCCAGCACGAACACGAAGATGATGCCTTGCAGCACCAGTACCGAGGCGTCGGGCAGGCCGAGCCGCCGCTGCAACAGGCCGCCGGAGGCCGAGATGCCGCCGAGCAGGATCGCCACCGGAATGATCGCAAGCGGATTCTGCCGCGCCAGGAATGCAACGAGGATGCCGGTGAAGCCGTAGCCCGCGGCGAGGTTGGCATTGGTTCGGCCCTGCACGGCCGCGACCTCGATCATGCCGGCAAGGCCTGCGCTGCTGCCGGCGAGGAAGCAGACGGTCAGGATCAGCTTGCCGACACCGAGTCCCACGATCTTCGCGGCGCGGATGTTGCCGCCGGCGACGCGCGCAGCGAAGCCGAAGGTGGTGTGATAGATCAGGATGTAGGCGGCGATGGCCGCGACCAGCCCGAACACCAGGCCCCAATGCACGTCGGTGCCGGGAATGGTGCCGATCATGTTGGCGGCGCCGATCTCGCGCGTCGACGGCTTGTTGAGGCTGGCCGGATCGCGCATCGGTCCCTCGACCAAATGGTTGAGGATCGCCAGCGCGATATAGACCAGCAGCAGGCTCGAGATCGTCTCGTTGACGCCGCGGTACTGCCGCAGGCCGCCGGATAGCGTGATCCAGAGGCCGCCGCCGATCATGCCCGCGATCACCATCGCGATCTGCACGACGATCGGCGCCGCGCCCTGCAATGCCAGCGCCGCCGACGTCGCCGACAGCGCGCCGATCAGGAGCGCGCCTTCGCCGCCGATGATCACCATGCCGAGCTGCGCCGGCAGCGCCGTGCACAGCGCGGTCAGGATCAAGGGCGCTGCGCGGGTCAGCGTGTTCTGCCAGGAGAACCAGGTACCGAACGCGCCGTAATACATGTAGAAATAGAGGTCGAGCGGGTTCTTGCCGTAGAGCGCGATGAAGCCGCCGAACACCGCGAGCGCGCCGACCAGCGCCGCGCCCGGGATCAAAATGTACTCGATGCTCCCGCCGTAGCGCTGGAGGAATCCGGAATCGGCGGCCGGAGCGACGCCGGCCGCCTCTACCGATTCCGCCGCCTCGGTCGTCACGCGGTGGCTCCGATCACGCCCTCGACCAGATAATCCATCTTCTCGAGCTCGGGATCCTGCTGGCCGCGGTCGGTGCCGGAAGCGATCACCATCTTGCCCTTGTTGTCGACGAGCGGGCCCTTGAAGATGGTATACTCACCGGACATGAACTTGGCCTTGACGTCGTCGGCATGCTTGCGCGCCTCGGCCGAGACCATCTCGCCATAGGGCGAGACCTTGACGATCTCTTCCTTGAGGCCGCCGCGATAGAAGTTCGGGATTGCTTCACCCGCGGTGATCATCTTGACGAACTTCGGATACAGCGCTTCCCAATTCCACTCGGCACCGGTGAGATAGGCCTTCGGCGCCAGCGGCGACTGGTTGACGTGATAGCCGCACACCATCGCGCCGCGGCGCGCGGCGTTCTCCACCATCGTCTTCGGTCCGTCGACATGACAGGTCAGCACGTCGACGCCCTGGTCGATCAGGCTGTTGGTCGCCTCGGCTTCCTTGACCGGCATCGACCAGTCGCCGGTGAAGATCACCTGCGTCGTCGCCTTCGGATTGGCGAGCCGAGCGCCGAGCGTGAAGGCGTTGATGTTGCGCAGCACCTGCGGGATCGGCTTGGCGGCGACGAAACCGAGCTTGCCGCTCTTGGTCGAGTAGCCGGCGACGATGCCGGAGATGTACTGCGCCTCGTCGATGTAGCCGAAATAGCTGCCGGCGTTCTTCGGGTCCTTGTCGGTCCACAGGCCGCCGCAATGTTCGAAGTGCAGCTTGGGAAACTTGCCGGCCATCTTGACGACATGCGGGTTGTAGTAGCCGAACGAGGTCGGAAACAGCAGCGTGGCGCCGTCGAGGTTGACCATGGACTCGATGGTCTTCTCGACCGCATCGGTCTCAGCCACCTTCTCTTCCTCGACCACCTTGATGCCGGGAAGCTTCTTCACCGCTGCCGCGCCCTGCGCGTGGGCCTGGTTGTAGCCGTAGTCGTCGCGCGAGCCGACATAGATGAAGCCGACCGTGGTTTCCGCCGCCGCCGCGCTGCGAATGCCGAGCGTGCTGCCGAGCGCCAATGCCGCGCTTCCCTGCAATAAATGCCTTCTTGAAATCCTGCCAAAATCCATCGCCTGCTCCCTCCGGCGGGACCGGCCCGCCTGTCCTTGTCGCAGCCGCCGTAACGGCGGCGCTTGACGGAGTGTCGCAAGCTTCGTGCCAAAGCACGTTTGGCGATCATGGTTCCGTAAGCGGCTGATTCTGAAAGAAAATGGTGGTCGATGTGGTTCGCCTTTGGAATCGGCATGCGCCATGATTGCCCAATTTGTGAGCGATCGATCTTCGTTGTATGCAATGCCGTTAAGCAACCGCTAACCGCCGGGCGGCCGATGCGCGCCCGACCGGGACGTCGCGGCAGGCGCCATTTGCCGGCTGGTGAATCGGACCGGGCCTGCTACGAGTGAAGCGGGCTCGGGCGCCGGGTTGGACCGATGGGAAACAGCATGAGCGAGAAGAATCCGTCTTCGAATCCGTCCTCTCTTGGCGACGAGATCGTGGCGCGGATCGATCAGCTTGCGGCGATCTCGGAGACGCCGGAGCATCTGGCGCGCATCTTCCTCACCGACGAGCATCGCAAGGCGGCCGATCTCATCCTGTCCTGGATGCGCGAGGCCGGCATGAGCGCGCATCTCGATGCGATCGGCAATGTCTGCGGCCGTTACGAGGGCGAGCGGCCGGGCCTGCCGGCGTTGATGCTCGGCTCGCATTACGACACCGTGCGCGATGCCGGCCGATGGGACGGCCCGCTCGGCGTCATCACCGCGATTGCCTGCGTCGCCGATCTGAACCGGCGCGGCAAGCGGCTGCCGTTCGCGATCGAGATCGTGGGTTTTGCCGACGAGGAGGGCGTGCGCTTCGCCTCGACCTTGCTCGGCAGCCGCGCGGTGGCCGGCACGTTCGACGAGAGCGTGCTCAACACGCGCGATCGCACCGGCATCACGATGCGCGATGCGCTGATCGCCTTCGGGCTCGATCCCGATCATATCGGCAAGGCGGCGCGTGCCCGCCGCGAATTGCTCGGCTATGTCGAGCTGCACATCGAGCAGGGGCCAGTGCTGGAAGAGAAGGCGCTGCCGGTCGGCGTCGTGAGCGCGATTTCAGGCGCGACGCGGCTCGCCGCCAATCTCACCGGCTTCGCCGGCCATGCCGGCACCGTGCCGATGCCGCTGCGGCGCGATGCGCTGACGGGTGCCGCCGAATGCATCGTTGCGATCGAGCAATTCTGCAAGTCCGACGAACAAGGCCTCGTCGGCACCGTCGGCTATATCAGCGCCATGCCCGGCGCCACCAACGTGATCCCCGGCAAGGTGTCCTTCACGATGGACATCCGCTCGCAGAGCGACATGCATCGCAAGCGCGCCGTCGCCGACATCGTGCGGCAGATCGAGGCGATCGCAAAGCGACGCGAGCTCGCACTTCAGATCGACGTCACCCACGAGAACCGCAGCGTGCCTTGCGCACCATGGCTGAAGACGCAGATCGCTGCGGCCGTCGCTGCCGAGGGCCATGCCGTGTTCGAGCTGCCGAGCGGGGCCGGGCATGATGGCATGGCGATGGTCGACGTCGCCGATATCGGCATGATCTTCGTGCGCTGCCGCGGCGGGATCAGCCACAATCCGGCCGAGCATGTCGAGCTCGCCGACGCCGACGCCGGGGCGCGGGTGCTGCTGCGCTTCATCGAGAATTTCGAACGCACGGTGCCGTGAATATGTGAAGGCGCCGCACCTGGGCGGTCGTCTGTCCGTGCCGAATCTGGACAGATTTGACCGCCATTGCCTGGCACAGTCCGCCTATTTGCGCACCGGCCGTGAACGGCTAGACTTGGCGTCAACGGGGGGAAGGACATGGGGTCGTCCGTCGTCCACGACGTTCAGTTCCCAAAACAACCGGCGCTGCAGCTGATCTATGACACTGCACCGATTGGTCTTGCCTACCTCTCTCCCGACTGCCGTTATCTCCAGATCAACCAGCGGCTCACCGAGATCTGCGGGATCTCCGTCGAAGGTCATCTCGGACGCACGGTTCATGATTGCGTGCCCGCGCTGGCCACCGCGGTCGAAGGCATCGTTCGCTCGATCATGGAGACCGGTGAGCCGGTGACCGGCGTCGAGGTCTACGGCCAGCGCCCCGGCCATAATGACGAGCGCTGCTGGATCACGCATTGGCATCCGCAGCGCGAGCCGAACGGCAGCATCGTCGGCGTCAACGTTGCGGCGGAGGAGATCACCGATCGCAAGCGCAGCGAGCGCGAGATCCGTGCGGCGCGCGATGCGGCCGAGAAGGCCTTGCACCATCTGCAGGAGACCCAGGCGTCGCTGATCGAGGCGGAGAAGCTCGCGGCGCTCGGCCGGCTGGTGGCCGGCGTTGCGCACGAGATCAACAGCCCGGTCGGCACCAGTCTCACCGTCGCCTCGGTGCTCGAGCAGAAATGCGCCGACTTCGCCGCCGAGGCCGCGCGCGGCAAGCTGAAGCGCTCCAGCCTGAGCGATTTCATCGAGGTCGTCGAAAGCGCGTCGTCGCTGCTGGTCGGCAACCTCAAGCGTGCGGCGGACCTGGTGCAGTCGTTCAAGCAGGTGGCCGTCGATCGCAGCTATTTCGACCGCAGCCAGTTCGATCTCGGCGAGGTGACCGAACAGGTGCTTTCGAAGCTGCGTCCGGCGTTGCCGAAGAACAATCTGGCGCTCGAGGTCGATTGTCCGTCGGGTCTCGTGATGAACAGCTATCCCGGCCCGTATGGCCAGGCGCTGACCAACCTGTTCGTCAATTCGGTCGTGCACGCGTTTCCGGACGGCAAGGGCGGCACCATCACGATCCGGCTGCGCGCGTCGGGCGCGGACCAGGTGGAGATCCTGTTCGCCGATGATGGCTGCGGGATGAGCCGCGACGTGCTGCGGCAGGCCTTCGATCCGTTCTTCACCACGCGCCGCGACATTGGCCGGATCGGGCTTGGCCTGCACATCGTCCACAACATCGTCACCAACCGGCTGGGCGGGGAGCTGCATCTCGACAGCGCCCCGGGCATGGGGACGGGGACGCGCGTGCGCATCACCCTGCCGCGTATCGCCCCGCAGCGCGGGACGGATAGCTGACGCCCGGGCAGCATGATCCGGAAAAGTGCGAAGCGGTTTTCCCTCGTGACAAACGCGGAACGCGTTTGCGCGGAGATCATGCTCAAACAAAGAGCTAAAGCGCATCGCGCTTTAGGCGCCGAGAAGGAAATACTCCCTGCCTTTCG
>NZ_LGHK01000249.1 GCF_001908235.1 Bradyrhizobium sp. NAS96.2 | reverse complement strand
TGCGCGCAATCGGCCACGCACTCGATGCCTTCACCTCCGAGGAATGCGCCAACTACCTCAGAAGTTCAGGCTATCGGACTTAATGCCATCACGCTTTAGTGGTGCAGCAGCATGATCAGAATGATCAGTGGGATCGGAATACCGAGCAGCCATAGCAAAATAGGATGTGAATCTCCTCCTGTTTCGTTGTTCAGACGGTTCGAGGTGTGGTTTGTCGAACGGCGGATCTGCCCCATGTGCCATCGCGCGTGCCACCGCCTTCCCAGGAGGCAAGCGCGGCGCTAAGCGCGCCGATGAAGAGCGACAGCGTCAGCCACATCGCGGTGTGCATGGCGGCTTTTCTTGCCTTCTCCAGCCCATCCTTGGCCTGCGCGATGACGTCGCTGACGCGCATTTCCGCATCGGGCTGACTCAAGCCAGTGCGGGAGGCCACCACCTTCACGAGGTAATCGTGATCGACGGTATTGATATCGTTTCCCTGACGGAAGTCGTTGGTTAACAGGCGAACGACCTCGCCTCGCGTATTTGGCGCGAAACGCTAAAATCACCGTTTGATCGATGGGTCGAAGTACATGGTCCCGACCACGTATCGCAATCAGCCTCTCTCGATGGGCTGGCATCGGCTAACGAGGTTCGCGACCGGGTCGTAGCTCACATTGAGCGGTTGAACGGCACCATGTCGGTGATGAGAGATTGTCAACCGCTCAAATTTTCGGGTGTCGCCGAACTTGCGCCGGACGGCAAGGTGCATTGAACACTGTTCGTCGAAGGTGTCGTATCCTCGCGGTCGCGAGTTGGTGCAATAGGTGTCGCGATAGGACCTGACGGTATTCAACAGGCAGACGCACCTTCCAAAGCAAGTGAAGCACAGAGGTGGGCTGCCATCGCAGATGGCGATGATCTTTTGGAGGATGCGCTGATCTATTTTGGCCGTGCGTCTGCGCTCGATCCGGCGCAGCATCCGCCGACCCTCTGGTTCGACGTCTACAAGGCGCTTGAGTGCCTTATAGGAAAGTACGGCGGGGAGACGGCTTTTATTGCCCTTGACTGGGCTCCTCGTGACGATGTTAGAAGACTTAAACAGACTGCGAATTGGGCGAGGCACGCACGTCGGAAATATACCCAGCCGTCGCCTGTAACGACCGAGCAAGAAGCCAAAAATTTAATGAGCTGCCTGCTACGAAGGGCATTTGAAGCAGCAGGCGGACCGTGAGCCCGCACCTAATGCGAGCTTTTCGAGGCGACGGGGGAACGGGCAGCAGATAATGCAATCTTTATTCGATCACGACCAACCAAGCTGCGATCCTAAACCTCTTCCGCGTCGTCAATCGCTATGTCGGCAACCTCGCGTCGATGCCCGGTGTGTTTCCCGATTATCCCGCCCGCTCCCGTGATCCGCAATTCAGATAGTGTCACAGAGATGGTTACTATGCGCTAGGGCATGCCGCCGCCACCGCGCACAGGCGGCCCACCCGTTACCAACATCCGCAATACATCATCGCCGCACTGGCGCGGCTGGCTGAAACCAGAGAACCGCTGCCTTGTGCCGTTCAGTAGTTTCGCCGAATACGCGCCGGAGCCTAATCCGAAGACGAAGAAGAAAGACGTGGCCTGGTTTGCGCTTAATGACGACCGACCACTTGCGGCATTCGCTGGCATCTGGACTGAATTCAAGGGCGACAGAGGAACGAAATCGAAGCCGATCCCTGGTCCGCACAACGTCTATGGCTTCCTCACCACTCAAGCGAATGCCGTAGTCGAGCCGATCCATCCCAAGGCGAGGCCGGTGATACTGACGACCGATGAAGAACGAGAAGTGTGGATGCGCGCGCCGTGGGATGAGGCCAAGGCGCTGCAACGGCCTTTGCCTGATGACGCGCTGAAGATCGTGATGTGTGGGCTGGACAAGGAAGATAGGGTCGCGCCCTAGCGACGAAAGGCGCACGTTTCCCCGGTGTTCACAAGCGCATCCGCAGTCAGCCCATTGCTTTTCAACGAGCCGCGCTGTGGTCTGACGCCATTACTTCAAGCATTTGGGGAAACTATATGGTCGAAGTGTATTTGAACGTCAGGCGTGATCTGCTCGTTGTGAAAAAGGGATTTCCGATGCCGGTCATT
>NZ_LGHK01000248.1 GCF_001908235.1 Bradyrhizobium sp. NAS96.2 | reverse complement strand
TCTCGTCGCCTGCGCCCGTAAGCTCCTCATCTTCATCAATACTGTCGTCGCTCGCGGCACTCCGTGGCAGCCGATGCACCCCGCAAGCTAACGGTTGCTCAGGATGACGGTGACAGAGCCGAGCGCAGTCCAACCGCCAATGTCCGCAACCATTCGTTAACCAATCTCGCTAACCCGCGCTCCATTTCGTTTGGATACGACTTTCGCGGGCCGGAGGTGCGCGAAACCTACTTCCGGGTGAAACGCCTGGAAGCGATAGCGACACATGAATCCAAACGGCAGCGCCTCGTTCAACATCACCTCGGTGATCGGCAGCGGCCCGATCCGCTGGCTGATCCTCGGCGGCGCCGTGCTGATGGCTGCGATCGCGATCGGCGCCACCCTGATGGCCGAGAATTTTCGCGAGCGCGCCCTGCACAACAGCGAGCGTGAGCTCGAGAACACCGTGCTGCTGCTGGCGCGGCATTTCGACCAGCAGCTCGACGATCTCGAAGTGGTCCAGCGCGACCTGATCGCGTTCATGCGCGACAACGGCATCGCGACTTCTGAGAACTACAAGCGCCGGATGTCGTCCGCCGACATCCATGCGATGCTGAAGTCCAAGATGGATGCGCTGTCCAATGTCGGCAGCCTCAACGTGTTCGACGCCGACGGCGTGCTGATCAACAGCTCGGGCGCCTGGCCGCTGCCGCAGGTCAGCATCGCCGACCGCAGCTATTTCCAGATCTTCAAGTCGAGCCCCTACTCGCCTGACATGCAGGTCGCGCCGGTGGTCAGCCGCGTCAGCGGCAACTGGACCACCGCCATCGTCCGCAAGGTCACCGGTCCGCATGGCGAGTTCCTTGGCGTGGTCGGACGCGGCATCGAGCCGGCGACTTTCGAGAAATTCTTCTCGACCGTTGCGCTCGGCGAAGGCGCCGCGATCGCGATGCACCATCGCGACGGCACGCTGCTGGCGCGCTATCCCCATGTCGAGGAGATGATCGGGAAGAATTTCCGCGCCGGCCCGGCCAACCAGCAGCAGGTGTTCGAACGGCCCGAGAGCACCTCGCGGCTGACCAGCCCGGTCGACGGCAAGGACCGCCTGGTGTCGTCGCGGGCGCTCACCAAATTCCCGATCGTTGTCGTCGCCACGACCACCACGGAAGCGGCGCTCGCCAACTGGCGTGAGCAGATCGGTATGCTGATCGCGGTGACCGCGGCATCGGTGCTGGCGATCGCGATCCTGCTGACGCTGGTGGTGCGCAAGCTGTTGCAGCAGCACCGCACCCAGCAGCAGCGCCTGACGCTGGAGAAGCTCCGGCTCGACACTGCCGTCAACAACATGACGCAGGGGCTGTTGCTGTTCGATGCCGCGCAACGGCTGGTGATCTGCAACAAGCGCTATATCGAAATGTACGGATTGTCCGCCGACGTCATCCGGCCCGGCTGCAGCTTCCGCGACGTCATCGTGCATCGCCACCTGACCGGCTCGTTCCAGGGCGACGTCGAACGCTACGTCAACCTCGTGCTGCGCGACGTCGGCGTTCGCAACACCATGGTGATCACGACGCCCGACGGGCGCTCGATCCAGGTCGTCAACGAGCCGCTGGCCGATGGCGGCTGGCTTGCGACCCATGAGGACGTCACCGAGCGCCGCCGCACCGAGGAGCGCATCACGCATCTTGCCCACTACGACGCGCTGACCGACCTGCCGAACCGCGCGCTGTTCCACGAGGAGATCAAGCGGGAGCTGACGCATGTCACGCCCGACAGCCAGCTCGCGGTGCTCTATATCGACATCGACGAATTCAAGGGCGTCAACGACTCACTCGGCCACATGGTCGGCGATGAACTGCTCAAATCCGTCGCGCGGACGCTGAGCGGCGTGATCGGCGACGGCGATTTCGTGGCGCGGCTCGGCGGCGACGAATTCGCGATCGTGCAGACCGGCGTGAAGAGCGAGCTCGAGGTCAGCGACCTCGTCGCGCGCATCTACGAGGTGATCCGCTCGCCCTATCAATGCCTCGGCCACCAGGTCACGACCGACGCCAGCATCGGCATTGCGCTGGCGCCAAAGGACGGCACCGATCTCGACCAGATCATGAAGAACGCCGACCTGGCGATGTATGCGGCGAAGTCGGCCGGCCGGCGCGTCGCGCGCTTCTTCGAGCCGGCGATGGACGCCGACGCCCGCGCCCGCCGCGAGCTCGAGATGGAGCTGCGGCAGACCATCGCCGCGGGCAGCGGGCTCGAAGTGTATTACCAGCCCTGCGTCGACCTGCGCAGCAACGAGATCACCGGCTGCGAGGCGCTGGTGCGCTGGCGCCATCCGGTGCGCGGCATGATCTCGCCGGCCGAGTTCGTGCCGATCGCCGAGGAGACCGGCCTGATCAACCAGCTCGGCGAATGGGTGCTGATGACGGCCTGCAAGGAGGCCGTGAACTGGCCCGATCACATCAGGCTCGCGGTCAACGTCTCGCCGGTCCAGTTCCGCAGCGGCACGCTGGCGCTCAAGGTGATCGCGGCGCTCGCAGCGTCCGGCCTGTCAGCCGGCCGGCTCGAGCTCGAGATCACCGAGGCCGTGCTGATCCGCGACGACGAGACCGCGCTGGCCGCACTGCACCAGCTCCGCGCCATTGGCATCCGGATCGCGCTCGACGATTTCGGCACCGGCTATTCGTCGCTGAGCTATCTGAAGCGCTTCCCGTTCGACAAGATCAAGATCGACCGCTGCTTCGTCACCGACATCGCCGACCCGCAAGGCTCGGCCGGCATCGTCGAGGCCGTCGTCAACATCGCGGCCGAGCGCAGCATGACGACCACGGCGGAAGGCGTCGAGACCGCGCAGCAGCAGCAATTGCTGCGCGAGCTCGGCTGTTCGGAAATGCAGGGCTATCTGTTCAGCGCGCCGAAGCCGGCCGCCCAGATCCGCGAGCTGCTGGCCGGGCATCGCCGCGGCCCCGCCGCGGGGTCCAGCCAGCCTGGCAGGCGCAGGCCGTTCGCTCGCATGGCCTGAGGGATTCTCGGTATCCGCGCCTCCTGGAGCGGCAGGCGCCGTTGCCGGCGCACAACACACCCCACAAATCGTGAGGCCGCCCTCCTTCCTGCGCCTGGGCATTGCCCCTTGGCTCGACGGTGGCTCGGCCTTGCGATAGCTTGTCGCCAGAGTGGGGACCGATGCGCCAACGGCTGAAGAGTCTTCTACCGATAGTCCTGGTTGCCCTGTTGGTGCAGATCTTTGCACCGATCGGTGCGTGCTGGGCGGCGAGCCTTGCGACCTCCGATCCACTTGCTGGTGCGATCATCTGCCATGGCAGTGTGGCCCAAGGGGCCGCGCAGGATCAGACCGGACACCGCGCGGACAATGACTGCTGCGGCCTCTGCAGCGTGCTGCAGACCGGCGCCCCGATCGGCACCCCGCAGGCATCAGTCGCGATCGCGGTCGATCGCGTGACGAGCCAGGCCCCCTGGCAGGATTTCGCGCCGGATCTGTCCGGTTCGAGAACCGCTTCCGAGGCCCAAGCGCGCGCTCCGCCGTTTCTGTCGTAAAGCGCCGCGGCCACCGGCCGCTGAGACCTTTGCACATCAACGCCCGCGGAGATTCCCATGCTTATCCGTCATGCGCGCGCAGCCTTGCCGGGGCTCGCACTCGCGCTCGCTCCGCTTTCTGGAAGTACCGCCCACGAAATCGTCGGCAACCGCTTTTTTCCTGCCACGCTCGGCATCGACGATCCCGGCGTGAATGACGAGCTTTCACTGCCAACCGTGTCAAGTTTCAACACTGGCGACGATCCGTCATTTCGACAGCGTGACTTCTCCGGTGAATTTTCCAAGCGGATTACGGAAGCGTTTGCGATCTCGATCGGCTCGACCTACAGCGTCTTCAGTCCGCCGGGCGGGCCCACCGGGATCGGCGCTCACGGATTTCAGAATCTCGATACGACTTTCAAGTATCGGGTCTTCAAGAACCCGGAGCATGAATTCGTTATGTCGCTCGGGCTGAGCGTCGAATGGGGCGGCACCGGCGCCGATAGCGTCGGATCCGATCCGTTCAACACCTACACGCCGACGGTCTATTTCGGCAAAGGTTTTGGCGACCTGCCCGACACCCTGTCCTGGCTGCGTCCCGTCGCGGTCACCGGACAGGTCGGCTACGCCATCCCCGGCAGGCGTTCCACCACGACCTTCGGCGTCGATCCCGACACGGGCGAGATGACCGCCGATACCGAATTTCATCCACGGGTGCTGAACTGGGGTGGCACGATCCAGTACAGCATGCCTTATCTAAAGTCTGCGGTCGTCGATCTCGGGCTGCCGGATGTCGTCAATCATCTGATCCCGCTGGTCGAGGCCACGATGCAGACGCCGGTCGCCAACACGCTAACATCGGGCACGATGACGACCGGGACGATCAACCCCGGCGTTCTCTGGGTCGGAAACACTTATCAGCTCGGTGTCGAGGCGCTCATCCCAATCAATCGGCAAAGCGGGACCCGCGTCGGCGTGATCGCCCAGCTCCATCTGTATCTCGACGATATCGATCCACACGGCATCGGCAGACCGATCTTTGGTGGACCTGTGCAGCCTGCGCGTCCTTTTGCGGGGAATTGATCATGCGACGCTCATCTCTCATCTGGATCATCGCACTGCTGTTGTCGCTTGCGACGGGAAAGGCAGACGCCCACGCCTTTCTGGACCGTGCCGAGCCGCGGGTCGGCAACAAGGTGCCGAGTCCGCCGCGCGAGGTTACGCTCTACTTCACCCAGAAGCTGGAGCCAGCGTTCAGTTCGGTCACGGTCACCGGTCCTTCGGGCCAGCGCGTCGATGCCGGAAAGGCGCGGGTCAACGGCAACCAGATGTCGGTCCCGTTGAAGGGCGGCGGTGTTGGGACCTACCACGTCAATTGGCACGTGTTGTCCGTGGACACCCACACGACCGATGGGAACTTCACCTTCCAGGTCGGTCGATAAAGCACTGTTGCGATGGATTGGTTCGCAGCAGGAATGCCGATGATCGCGACGCGCGCCGTACACTTCGCGGCGACATCGGTAACGGCTGGAGGTGTTATCTTCGGCGTGCTCATCGCGACGCCCGTCTTACGGCACCATGCCGCTGCGGCAACTTCGCTCCGAAGTCGGGCACGGTGGGGAATATGGACCAGCCTTGTCGTCGCGATGATCTCCGGCGCGATGTGGCTGTTGCTGCAGGCGGCGTCGATGAGCGGTATGCCGCTGAACGAAGCACTGACTGGGGAAGTGCTCTCGACGGTCGTCGACGAAACCCAATTCGGTGAGGTGACCACCATTCGCGCGGGTCTTGCGATCTGCCTCGCAGCGAGCCTCGCCTATGACGGCGCGGCGGCCGCACGATGGCTGCGGCTTGCGATGGCGGTCGGGCTTGTCGGCAGTCTTGCCTGGACCGGCCATGCCGGCTCGACCATTGGTGCGTCCGGCTATCTGCATCTGACAGCGGATGCGCTGCATGCAACGGCCGCGGCAGCCTGGATCGGCGGCCTCGTTTCACTGATCATTTTCCTGGCAACCGCCCAGATACGGGAAAACATGTCGCTCGTCCGCGATGCGATCGAACGGTTTTCAACGATGGGCATCGTCAGCGTTGCAACCATCCTGCTCAGCGGCGTCGTCAATGCCGGCATTCTGGTCGGTTCGCTGCGTGGGCTCGTCGGCACTGAATATGGGCGAGTGCTATTACTCAAATTGGCGATCTTCGCGGTGATGCTCGCCTTCGCTGCGATCAACCGTCTTCGCTTGACACCACAGATCGCGACCATTGGAAGCGAACAATCGTCTATCGCGCTTCGTCAACTGATCCGCAACAGTGCGATTGAGGCAACACTCGGGCTGGGTATCCTCGTCATTGTCGGGGTGCTCGGAACCTTGCATCCGGCCGTCCACCTCATCGACCCGGCGTCCCCTTGATCACCAGCTTATCGAAGCTACCCTTCTCGCCGCTACAAAATTTGGAAGTCCGTCTTTTGTGCCAGAAGCAGTCATCGGCAAGACTTCCGCTTCTGGTCCACCGCGTCGTTACGAAATCCAGTCGCTATCGCGGGATAGCGGCAAGCCATCCGCCCGGTAGACCCTATGGGTTCACGGGCTAGTTCGGCACCGGCCGCTTCTGCGCGGCCTTGGTGTCGGCGTTCTTGGCGTCGGCGTTGACAGTGACGCCGCGCAGCTGGTTGAACGCCGCCGCCAGCGCCTTGTCGTTCTTCTCGTCCGGCGGGACATAGGACTGCGAGCCAGTCTGCTCGGCGCCCTCGGCGGAGAGATGTCCGCGCATCGAGGCCTCGCCCTTGATCTCGGAGCGGGTCTTGAACTCGTCGGGCACGTCCTGCAGCACCTCGATGTCGGGCTTGATGCCAAGCGCCTGGATCGAGTGGCCGGACGGCGTGAAATAGCGCGCCGTGGTCAGCGCCAGCGCGCCGTTGCCGGCGCCGAGCGGAATGATGGTCTGCACCGAGCCCTTGCCGAACGAGCGGGTGCCGATCAGGGTCGCGCGCTTGTGGTCGTGCAGCGCGCCCGCGACGATCTCCGAGGCCGAGGCCGAACCGCCATTGATCAGCACGACGAGCGGCTTGCCCTTGGTCATGTCGCCGCCATGGGCGGTGAAGCGCTGGGTCTCTTCCGGATTGCGGCCGCGGGTCGAGACCACCTCACCGCGCTGCATCAGCGTCGAGGTCACCGAGACCGCCTGGTCGAGCAGGCCGCCCGGATTGTTGCGCAGGTCGACGACATAGCCGGCGAGCTTGTCCTGCGGGACTTCCTTCTGGATCTCGCCGATCGCCTTGCGCAGGCCCTCGGTGGTCTGCTCGTTGAACGAGGTGATGCGGATATAGCCGATGTCGCCGCCCTCGACGTGATACTTCACCGGGCGGACGCGGATGATCTCGCGGGTGATCGAGACCTCGATCGGCTTGTCGGCGTCCTTGCGGACGATCTTCAGCCGGATCGAGCTGTTGGGCGCGCCCTTCATCTTGTTGACGGCCTGGTCGAGCGTCAGGCCCTGGATCTGGTCATCGTCGATCGAGGTGATCACGTCGCCCGACATGATGCCGGCGCGCGAGGCCGGCGTGTCGTCGATCGGCGCCACCACCTTGACGAAGCCGTCCTCCATCGTGACCTCGATGCCGAGCCCGCCGAACTCGCCATGCGTGGTCTCCTGCATCTCCGCCCAGCCCTTCTCGTTCATGTAGCGGGAGTGCGGATCGAGCGAGGAGATCATGCCGTTGATCGCGCCCTCGACGAGCTTGGAGTCCTCGGGCTTCTCGACGTAGTCGGTCTTGACCTTCTCGAACACCTCGCCGAACAGATTGAGCTGCGAATAGGTGTTGTCGGAATGCGCGGCGGCATTGGCGACGGCGAACAGATGCGCCCCCTGCGGCGAGGCCACGAGCAGGGTGAGACACGCTCCCGCAACCGTCCCGAGGAAGAAGCCAACATGTTTGCGCATTATCCGTGATCCCTTCGCTAGCGGCCGGCAACGTTTCGCAACATACGGCCCACCTCACCCCGACGCGGGGCACCACACAACGGCTTTTTGGTCGGATCAAGGCCGCCCCGTCCCCGGACCATTACGGTCCTGTCACGATGCCTTGGTCAGCGCCAAATCAACAACTTAGTCAGCACCCAGTCAGCCTCAAGTCAGCTCCCGGTCGGCCTCTGGCCCAGCCTCCCGCAACCCGTTCTGCCAGGTCGACGGCCGGGTCCCGAATCCGCGCTTGGCCCGGGTGCCCAGCCAATAGCCAAACTGCGGTGGAACATTACGAAATGGCCCTTCAACCCCGAGTTTCAACGCGGCGTCCATCGGCCAGTTTGGGTTATTGAGGATTTCCCGGCCGACCGCGATCAAATCTGCTTGTTTATCACGCAGGATGTGCTCAGCCTGGTCACCGTGAATGATCAGGCCGACCGCCATGGTCATGATATCGGCATGGGCGCGGACATATTCCGCCAGCGGCACCTGATAGTTGTATTTGATCTCCTTGCCCAGGATCGGCGCCAGCTCGCTGATTCCGCCCGACGAGCAGTCGATCACGTCGACGCCCTTGGACCTCAGGATCGCCGCCAGCCGGGCGCTCTGCTCCGGGCCCCAGCCGGCATTGTCCTCGACCGACAGCCGCACGAACAGCGGCTTGTGATCCGGCCAGTGCGCGCGCACCGCCTCGGTCACCTCGATCAGGAAGCGCATCCGGTTGGCTTCGGAGCCGCCATATTCGTCGCTGCGCTGGTTGGAGCGCCCGGAGAGGAATTCGTGCACGAGATAGCCGTGGGCGCCGTGCAGTTCGAGCACATCGAAGCCGGCCTCGTGCGCGCGCCGCGCCGCCTGCCCCCAGGCCGCGACGAGGTCCTTCACCTCGTGCGTCTCCAGGGCCCGCGGCACCGGCCAGCGCTCGCTATGGGCAATCGCGCTCGGCGCCACCGGCGTCCAGGCATCCCAATCCTCGATCTCGGCGCTGCGCTCGAGCGGACGATCGCCCTCCCAGGGGCGGCTCGCGCGCGCCTTGCGGCCGGAATGACCGAGCTGGATGCCGGCGACCGCGTTCTGCTGCTTGATGAAGCCCGCGACACGGCTGAGCGGCGCGATGAACTTGTCGTCCCAGATGCCGAGATCGCCGGTGGTGCCGCAGCCGCGGCGCTCGACCTTGGTCGATTCGACGATCACGAGACCGGCGCCGCCGGCGGCGAACTTGCCGGCATTCATCAGATGCCAGTCGGTCGGAAAGCCCTTCTCTGCCGAATATTGATGCATCGGCGGCACCACGATGCGGTTCTTCAGCGTGACGCCGCGGATGGTCAGCGGCGAAAACAGCAGCATGTCGGACATCGCTTCCTCGTCTGGCGTCGTTACCCGTGCGCGGGCCGATCTTGTGTCTGGTGCCGACGATATACGCACCGTGCTCTGGCCGATAGAGGCACGCCGTGGCCAGGCGCGTTCGTCGAAATTGTCTGTTCCACCGCATCGAAATTATTGCGCGCGGAGGAAATCATGATCGCCGCGCGCGTTGTCTCTGGCAACCCGAAGGAGGAAACTCATGAGGACCAGCACAATCGCGTTGTTCATCGCCGGTGTCATGGCAACCGGCCCGATGATCACGGGACAGGCAGCTGCCCAGAATCTGCAAAACGAGGCCGACAAGGGGGCCAAGACTCGCAATTCCGGTGAATCCGGTTATGTCGGCAACCAGGATAGACCCGGCGCGGCCGCCACGCCTCCGGGACGCCCCGATGCCACAACCGATTCCACGAATGCCGCGACATCTCCGAGCGCCCAGAATTCCGGGACCGGAATCAGCGGAGCTCCGGGCAACAAGAACGGGCCGCCGGCCAAGGGACAAAGCACGGTGGGCTCGAATTCGCAGAACCAGCATGTTCGGCAACAGGATCCTTCGAACGTCAAGGGATTGCCCGGCAACAAGAGCGGCGAGCCTGCGAAACGCTAACGCCCTGCCCGTCTTCAACGGAAGCGACGCCGATCAATGAGGCTGATCGGCGTCGCCTGAATTACGCTGCGGATCGGCGCCGTTCTGATCCTACTGAGCAGGTTTCCGGTTCGCCGACACATCCGTCGGGCAGTTCGCGCCGCAGGCAATCGCTTTCTTCTGGTCGCCGACGCGCCACACCAGCAGCGCGACCAGGACAATGATGGTGATGGTGAGCTTGGCCAATGTGTCGTGATTCAATTTCAGCTCCGAACAACAATCGGCATAACCAGGAAAATCAGTTGCACGCGGAATATGGCCCGGGAAGCCTTTGGAGGCCGGTAC
>NZ_LGHK01000247.1 GCF_001908235.1 Bradyrhizobium sp. NAS96.2 | reverse complement strand
CGCGCGCCGGCGCCGACTGGCGGCTGTTCGTCGAGGCGATCGAGAATCTCCGCTACTCGGAATGGCCCGTCGACATCGAGCGCGCGCGGTTGTGGTACGAGCCCCATCTCGATCGCATCCATGAGGACAGCGAGGTTCGCCGCGCCGACCTCATCCAGCTCGAGCAGATTGCCGCCGGCTATCCGTCGCGCGAACGCTTCCTCACCGAGCTCACGCTCGATCCGCCCGACGCGACCAGCGACCAGGCCGGCGTGCCGCTGCTCGACGAGGATTACCTGATCCTGACGACCATCCATTCCGCCAAGGGACAGGAATGGAAGTCCGTTTACGTGCTCAACGTCGTCGACGGCTGCATGCCCTCCGACCTCGGCGCCGGCACCTCGGCCGAACTCGAGGAGGAGCGCCGCCTGCTCTACGTCGCAATGACCCGCGCCAAGGACGATCTGCATCTGATGGTGCCACAGCGCTTTTTCGTCCACGGCCAGGCCGCCAAGGGCGACCGCCATATGTACGCCTCGCGTACCCGCTTCATCCCGGAACGGCTGCTGCCGATGTTCGAGCGGACAACCTGGCCACGGGCCGCCGCCGTACAGGCCTCCTCCGCCAGCCGCGCGCCGCCGATCGACATCGGCGCCCGGATGCGCGGCATGTGGCGCTGACGAAAATCTTGGCCGCGCTCGGAACGAAGCCGCCGGCCTCGCGTTGAGGCGACGTTCGTAATCGGCAAACGACCATCCCCGACGGCTTCGGCGCGGTGCTCCGCGCTGGAGCCGTCGTTTTGTTGCGCCGCGTCAATTCATGCGGGAAACAGCGTAACAGGCTGATCGAAGCCCTTCAGCGTAAAATCGGAACCGGCCGCCGTGATCATGTCGCGGGTTCGATCCCGCACGGCTGCCGTGACCAGGATCTCGCCGGACTTCGCTGCCGCCTGGGCGCGGGCCGCGCGATTGACCACCGTGCCGACGGCAGTCAGGTCGCGATGGGTCTGGCCAAATTCACCGAAATTGGTGTCGCCGCTGTCGATCCCGATGCCAATGCCGATCTCGACATCGCCGGCGCCGATCGTGCGCACCAGCGCGTCGTGCCGGTCGCGAAAACTGCTCTGAATGTCACGCGCCGCCTGCAACGCCCGCGCAGCATGGTCGTCCCGCTTCACCGGAAAATTGAAGATCGCAAACACCGCATCGCCGATCGTCTTGTTGAGCAGGCCATCGTAGCGCCAGATCGCGGCGGCGCAGTCGTCGTAGAAGGCGTCCAGCAGCGACGTCAGCCCGTCCTGCGCGATGGTCTGGGTCAGCGTGGTGTAACCCCGCAGGTCGGCGAACATCACAGTGGCGTCGATGGTCACGGCGCGCGCCTTCATGACCTTCGAGAACGCCATCTCGCAGATCGTGCAGGTGTTCGGGTTCATGCGGCTTGGCTTGATACCGAACAGGCGGAACGGCGCCGACAACGGGCCGCGCAAGGGGATCGGCATATGGAGGTTCTGCCAGCAACCGAGGCAGATCGATGCAGGTTCCGGAGTCATCGGCGTATCACCTGCTGTTCCAGCGACGAAGTCCACCCCACCGTAGCACGGTCGATCACGAGCGCCCCAACCGAAATTGCCGGCACTCAGGCCGGTTTGACGAAACTCACTCCAATCCGCGTCTTCTTGCTCCAGATCACCTGGCACTCATAGACGACCGAGGCGTCGCGGGCCATCACCAGGCGAAATCGGTGCGGAACGAAGGCCGAATTCTCAACCTCGATAGCCGCCCCTTCCGGCGATATGTTCACGATCGTGCAATGCATGACCGAACCGCCCGACGAGACATAGCCGGGTTCGTTGACCTCGGTTCGCGGATGCTTGCGCTTTTCGTCCACCGGGCCTGCCTCCCCCCACTCTCTTCACGTAAACGTGGGCGATCGGCATTGCAGGAGTCAACGGCTGGCGCGGCTCACCTCAGGCTTTCGCACCACGATTTGTGCGCAGCGGTAAGCCGGATGCTTATCGCCTCCGCGCAGATGAGCCCCGCGTCGGCGCGGGCTTGCCGTTCGCGACGGCGCGAGGATAGCCTCATCTGACGGGCGATGCGCTGGCGCGACGCACGCTCCCAACAACAATGAACAGGCGCCATGGGGAGACGCGCCATGTTCGAGATTCTCGATCGCCGGACGACTCTGACCGGCAACCAGATCAAGATCCTTGCGGCGGCCATCATCGGCGATGCGCTGGAATTCTTCGACTACTTCCTGATCGGCTTTGTGCTCGCCTTCCTGATCGGGCCGTGGAAACTCACCTTCGGCCAGTCGGCCACCGTCCTGATGAGTTCCGGCATCGGCGCCATCATCGGCGCCTATCTCTGGGGCTGGCTCGCCGACCGGGTCGGGCGCCGCATCGTCTTCATCGGTACGGTGCTGAATTTCTCGATCGCGACCGGTCTCCTCTACTTCACGCCCGACAATGGCTGGGTTTACCTCGCGATCCTGCGCTTCTTCGTCGGCACCGGCGTCGGCGGGCTCTATTGCGTCGACCTGCCGCTGGTGCAGGAGTTCATGCCCTCGCACAAGCGCGGCTGGGTCGGCGGGCTCGTCACCTGCGTGATCCCGCTCGGCGTCGGCCTCGGCGCGGTGCTGGGCGCGATCATGGGCACCGATCAGTGGCGGCTGTTGTTTGCGATCGGCGTGCTGCCGGCGGTCCTGGTCCTGCTGGTCCGGCTCTGGGTGCCGGAGTCGCCGCGCTGGCTGTGCCGGCAGGGACGCTATGACGAGGCCCGCAAGTCGCTGGCCTGGGCCCTGCAGGTGCCGCCATCGGAGCTGCCGTTGCCGAGCGCGGCCGATGCCGGCCCGATCGTCTCGACGAGCTGGTTCGACCTGTTCAAATATCCGCGCAGCCTGGTCGTCTCCTGGCTCGGCAATGCCGGCGCGCAGACCGGCGTCTACGGCATCACGCTGTGGGCGCCCGCGCTGTTCGTGCTGCTGCTGAAAGTCACGCCGCAGGAGGCCGCCAAGATGATGATCCTGCTCAGCGTCACCGGCTTCGTCGGCCGCATCTCGTTCTCCTGGTTCTCGGAGTTGCTGGGACGACGCGTGGCCGGCGGCCTGCTCGGCTTCGGCGCCGGCGCGCTGACCATCATTGCGGGCTATCACTACGACGCGACGCTGTTCGGCATGTCGGCATTCTGGCTACTGCTTGGCGCCGCCTTCTTCTTCGCCGACGGCGGCTTTGCGATCGTCGGACCCTATGCGGCTGAGGTCTGGCCGTCGCATCTGCGCACCACGGGCATGGGATCGGCCTACGGCTTCGGCGGCATCGGCAAGATCATCGGACCGGTCGGCCTCGCACTGATCGTGGGCTCGAACAACTACCTCAAGCCGGACGTGCCGCTGACCGAGATCCCGACCGCCTTCGTCTATCTCGGCTGCTGGTTCCTGATGGCGGGCGCCGTGTATCTGTTCTTCGGGCTTGAGACGCGGGGCAAGTCGATCGAGCAGATCGACAGAGAGCTCAACGCGACAGCCGATGTTGCGGCCTCCGCAACGATCCGGCGCGCCTGAGGGAGGCGGACATGGACACGACTTCTGCGGATCTCGCCGGCGATCGTGACGTGATCGCCCGCGCCGAGGCGATCAGGGACGCGGTTGCGGCCGCCGACGACGAGATCGAAACAACCCGCCGCCTGCCGCCCGATTTGCTCGACCGGCTGCATGAGGCGCAGCTGTTCCGCCTGCTGCTGCCACGCTCGACCAACGGGATCGAGACCGATCCCGTCACCTTCTTCCATGTCATCGAGACCATCGCCAAGGCCGATGCCTCGACCGCGTGGTGCCTGAGCCAGGCCGGGGGCTGTGCGATGTCGGCGGCCTATCTCGATCTGCCGGTCGCGCAGGAGATGTTCTCCGATCCGCGCGCCGTGCTGTGGGGCCCCGGCCCCAAGGTCAAGGCGATCGAATGCGAGGGCGGCTACCGGGTCACCGGGGTCTGGTCGTTCGCGTCGACGCCACCAAGCGGGACCGGGTTTCCGCCGCATTGAAGGACCCGGCACAGAAGAACAACCGCGACTATGTGGACATCATCATCGCGCTCGGCATGGCGAAGGAAGGCTTCGACTGGATTTGGTGCGAGCACGCGCTGACGGTCGGCTATAGGTCGAGCCTCACCGAGATCGTGCAGATTATCGGCCGCGCCACCCGCGACGCGCCGGGCAAGACCCGCTCCCGCTTCACCAACCTGATTGCCGAGCCGGACGCCTCCGAGGAAGCCGTCACCGAGGCGGTCAACGACACGCTGAAGGCCATCGCGGCAAGCCTGCTCATGGAGCAAGTGCTTTCGCCGCGCTTCGAGTTTGGGAGTTGGGCGAACGGATGGAGTCGACCTTGCGCGAGCTGGGCGAGCGCGGCGACATCATCCGCAACATGCATAAGGCCCTAAAAGCCGATGGCCTGGAGCGCGACCCGATGACCTTCCACATCCATGACGGGCCGCCGGAGACCCCCATCGCCGGCCGCGTCGTCGATAGGTATCTGTTCGACGAGCTGGGCGAGAACCTGACCGTTGTGGTGGACGGGATCGACGGCCGGACTCACCACGTCGCCGGCATCGACCCTGCGCGCGTCGAGGACGCCCGGATCGGCAGCATCGTCGAGATCGGCCCGGCCGACACGGCGAGCCGTCCGTCCGACCGTACCATTGCAGTCATCGCCGAGGACGGTATCTATCGGCCAAGCCGCCATCTGGAACAGGCGAAGTTCGAGGGCCGCATTCCGGGTGGCGACTACGAGGGCTATGTCGATGCCCATGTGCGCCGGCTGGAGGCGCTTCGCCGAGCCGGGATCGTCGAGCGGATCGACGCGGGTCAATGGCGCATCCCCGAGGACTTCGAGGCCGCGCCGCCGCCTACGACGCTGCCCGCAACCGGCAGGCCAGCGTTCGCGTGCTATCGGTGCTCGACCTTGAGAAACAGATCAGCGCGGACGGCGCGACTTGGCTGGACCGGCGATTGGTTACGCCCGATGCGGCCGACCTTTCGCCGACCGGATTCGGCCAGCAGGTGCGCGAGGCGATGGATCAGCGGCGCGAGCATCATATTGACCAGGGCGACGCCACACGCCGGCAGGACGGCCGAACCTTCTACCGGCGTAATCTTCTCGCCACGCTACGCGAGCGCGAGGTTGCCAGCGTCGGCGCGGAGATTGCCGCGAGCAAGGCATTGCCGTTCCGCGCTGCCACGGACGGCGAAACCATCAGCGGAAAGTTCACCGGCACCGTGCAGCTTACCAGCGGCAAGTTCGCCGTGGTCGAGAAGGCGCACGAGTTCACGCTTGTCCCATGGCGACCTGTTATTGACCGCCAGCTCGGCCGCGAGGTTGTGGGCGTCGTGCAAAGTGGTTCGGTGTCGTGACAGTTGGCGCGGCAAAGGGGACTGGGTCTCTGATTGATTTTACTAACTCTGGCTGATGTAAGGACAGGAGATGTGATGGAGCGCGATGTGGCCGACAGCGCATCCGCGTTTGTGGTCGTTTGCCTTCTTCGCTGTCATCGCTTTCAGCGATCGTCTTCGCGATTCTGGCGCTCGACTAAGTCCTAGCACGCAAAAGCGAGATCCCAATCGCGTTCCGAGTTGCTGCTATACGGATTCAGCACTTGATGGCATTCATCGCGCTTACAGCCGTCGACAGACCTGCGCGATCCAAAGCGTTCATGATGAACGTCGAAAAGGCGAAATAGAGCCGGCGATCAGACCGGTGCCGATCGCCAAGATCCAAAGCAGCGCAGTGACGACTATTCACGATCTGCCTTCCAATATGAGCTGCGACCTGCCTTTCGCTTTCGACATAGTCTTTTTTCCTCTTACGAATATTGTCTTGCGTCGCGTTGGAGTATTTGGCCGCCCACGCGTTTGCATCCGCGGAATCACTAGAGAACCGCCTGAAGGAGGAGAACCAACAGTACGCCGCTGACAATGCCAGCCCCTCCCGCAAACCACGCGCGGAAACCAGCGAGCCACATCGACACGAGATGCCATGCCGGGATTGCGCTCGACGTCAGCAGACGGATGCTTCTCTCCGCCGGCTTCTGAGCCTCTCGCCAGGAGCGCCGCCGATGGCCGTAAGCCAGCAGGCGCGACCTCAATCCAACGCATTCTACCCGCGATCCCAGAGTCAAAGCGAAGCTCGAAGACGACCTATGGTCACATAGAATGCGATGGTCTCGTCCTGATCCGTGGCGGGGATCGCAGCAATCACGGCCTCCGTGATATAGCTGGTCGTAGTGATCTTCCGATTGACTAAGCGGTCGTCATTCTATAGAAGCGATAACTTCCGGAAGCAAGGTGTTCACGAAGACCGAGCGGCCATCGCGTCCGGCGCTTCGGGCTATCGAGCGGTTGATGCGGCGACCGGAGCACAGGTCAGGGGAAGCCGCCCGGTCGGCTCTGAACACTCCATCTCAGATAGCGCGTTCTCAGTGGAGATGAAGTTTGGCTCAAGACCCGCTCAGTATGACGTTTGCCGCACTCGCCGATCCCACACGGCGGGCTATCCTTGCCCGCCTTGTCGCGGGTGAAGCATCGGTTGCTGAACTGGCCGAGCCGTTCGACATGACGCCTCGCGCCGTG
Organism: Bradyrhizobium sp. NAS96.2; assembly: GCF_001908235.1. GTDB lineage: Bacteria > Pseudomonadota > Alphaproteobacteria > Rhizobiales > Xanthobacteraceae > Bradyrhizobium. The sequence goes on along the minus strand of NZ_LGHK01000247.1, from coordinate 487 downwards.
TCGAACCACATCTCGGTGTTGGAAGCGGCCGGTTTGGTGACGAAAGGCCGGGATGCACAGCGACGTCCCAGCCGTATCCGGCTTGAGCCGCTTGCACAGGTCGACGGCTGGCTCGAGACCTATCGCGCTCTTTGGTCCAAGCGCTTCGATCACCTTGAGCGGCGCCTCGCGGAGCAACAGAAGGCGGGCTCACGCAACCAAGATGAATGAGGCAGTGCTCGCGTCGGCGATAGCGCCGACGCGTCGCTGCGCCGCGTCGCGCTACCATCGACATGGGAGCCGCAACATGGGGCGACTCACCACAATATGGAAGCTATTGCTTCCGGAAGCGATTACTTCTATAAAGGGCCGATAAGGTTCTTCGATAGGGCTGGCGATGCCACCTGCTCACCATCCGACTTGGTCCTTCGAGGCCATCGATCGCTGGCTGAGCAGCCAATGTCAGTTCTGGAACGAGCGGTTCGACCGCCTCGATGAAGTATTGGCT
>NZ_LGHK01000246.1 GCF_001908235.1 Bradyrhizobium sp. NAS96.2 | reverse complement strand
CCCTGAAAGGCATCGTCCGATCCTCCCTCGAATCAGACGAAGCTTTGCCTGTCAGGAATCAACCCGGTCTAAAACGTCAGGACTCAGCCCGGTTCGTACCCGCGGCACCCCTCTCCCTAACCCTCCCCCGCAAGGGGGGGGGAGGGAACCCTTCCGCCGGCGTGTCCCTCACACGAACGCAGAGATTGCGTGCGAGCAACGGATCACGTGAGCGGCGCGCAAAATCCCTTCCTCGACGATCGCCAAAAGATTGCGTGAGGTGAGCACGCAGGTCAGGCTCCCTCCCCCCTTGCGGGGGAGGGTGGGGAGAGGGGTAAGCCGCGGGCGTGCTGATCAATTTGCGCATCGCTCTCGCAACTCCTATGGCGCCCCCAAAAATCTTCCCGCGCATTGTCGGTCCCGTATCTCACCGTTCGTCTTGATGACAGAGCATCACCAAGCGTTACGGAGCCCGTCATGTCGACGATCGTCGAGACCGAAGTCTCAAAGCCCGCCCGCATCACCGGCCGCGTCATGAGCGGCGTGGTCGTTCTTTTCCTGCTGTTCGATGGCGCCATCAAGCTGCTGCCGTTGCCGGTCGTCACCGAGACCATGGACAAGATGGGCTGGGGTGCGAGCGATACGCTGGCGCGCAGCCTCGGCATCATCACCATCGTCTGCACGCTGTTGTACTCGGTGCCGCCGACCTCGATCCTCGGCGCCATCCTGCTCACCGGCTATCTCGGGGGCGCGATCGCATCCCATGTGCGGATCGGCAGCCCGCTGTTCACCCATACGCTGTTCGGGCTCTATCTCGGCCTGATGGTGTGGGGCGGACTCTATCTGCGCGACGGCAATCTGCGTGCGCTGCTTCCGTTCCGCCGCTGAGTTGGTTTGACGCGTTTGCTTCATGCGAACCGGTGCCCACTTCGTTCGAAACGCTCTAATTCTTCAATTGATGCATTTGGAGACCATCATGTTCGAGACCCTTGCCATCATCGCGATTGTCCTTGCGGTCGCGATTGCCGTCGTCCTCATCCTCGCGGCGACCAAGCCGAGCACGTTCCGCGTCACGCGCGCCACCAGCATCAAGGCGCCGGCCGAACGGATCTTTCCGCTGATCGACGATTTCCGGCAGTGGACGGTCTGGTCGCCCTACGAGAACCGGGATCCGGACATGAAGCGCACCTATGACGGCGCCGGGCGCGGGCAGGGGGCGGTCTATGCCTGGGACGGCAACAAGAATGTCGGCACCGGCCGCATGGAGATCCTGCTGTCGTCCGCGCCGTCGAAGGTCGTCATCAAGCTCGACTTCCTCAAGCCGTTCGAGGGCCACAACACCGCCGAGTTCACAATGCTGCCGCAGGGGGATGCGACCAACGTCACATGGACCATGTATGGTCCGGCCGTCTTCATGTCGAAGGTGATGCAGGTGTTCATGAACCTGGATCACATGGTCGGCAAGGATTTCGAGGTCGGTCTCGCCAATCTGAAGAAGCTGACGGAAAGATAGCGCGTTTTCGAGCGAAGTGGTTTACCGGTTCGCGTGAGGAAAACGCGCCAGAACCAGAATCTACCCAAGGGAGCATGCGATGCAGGTCAACCCCTATCTCTCCTACGACGGCAATTGCGGCGCCGCGCTGAACTTCTACCAGAAGGTTCTCGGTGCGCGGATCGAGGAAACCTTCCCCTACGGCGAGGGCAATGCGGAGATGCAGACGCCGCCCGGCTGGAAGGACAAGATCATGCACGCTCGCCTCACGATCGACGGCGAGATCATCATGGCCTCCGACGCCCCGCCCGGCCATTTCCAGAAGCCGCAGGGCTTTCATGTTGCGCTGCAGGTCGAGGATCCCGCCGAGGCCGAACGCCGCTTCAAGGCGCTGTCCGAAGGCGGCACGGTCACCATGCCGTTCGGCAAGACCTTCTTCTCCAACGGCTTCGGCATGTGCGTCGATCAGTTCGGCATCCCCTGGATGGTGAACTGCCCGCAGCAGATGTAGGTTGATAGCTTAGCCACTTCATCTTGGCGTTGCGATCCTCGCTCTGTCACCGTCATCCTGAGGTGGCCGCTTCTTCAGCGGCCCTCGAAGGATCGACGGCCCGGCTGGCGGCCGTGCATCCTTCGAGGCTCGCTCCGCTCGCACCTCAGGATGACGGGACAACGAATCGTAGGGCGGCTCATAAATCGTAGGGTGGGTTAGCGAAGCGTAACCCATCGTCGGTCTCTCATCCGCGCAATACCTGTGTGGCGACAAAGGCGGGTTACGCCTTCGGCTACCTCCCTACGAGATCGCGCCTCACCTGCACCGCGGATAGATCGCCGCCAGATCGCGGCCGCGCAGCAGCAGCAGGCGCGAGGTCAGGCCGCCGCGGCGCACGATCCAGCTGCGCACCGGCGCTGGATAGGCTTGCAGCACGGCGACGGATGCTTCCGGCTCTGCATAGGTCCGGCCGCGTTGGTCGATCGAGCGTGCGGCGTGGAAGCCGAGCACCGCGCGCCGAGTCACGCAGATGCGGTCGCCCGGCACCATCGAGAGCACCAGCGTGCAGGCCGACAGGCACGGCCCGTCGATCACCACCCGCTCGCCGGACTCGCGCACCTTGTCGAACAGATCGATGAACGGACCGACCTGTCCGCCGGGGCTGGCGAGGATACGAACGTCGGCGTCAGCGCTTGAGACATCGGCAAGCAGCGCCGCCATCCCCAAGATCATGATCGTCCAGATCGCCCCGATACGCATGTGGCGGTTCCTTCCGTTGACGTCGCTCTGGCTCGCGCCGAGCCCTGGGGCATGATCCGGAAAAGTGTGAAGCGGTTTTCCCAACGGTCATGCTCAGGCTGAGAGCATAGGCTAGCTCATGCGGCGACAGTTTGTCAGTCCGCGCCGGAGACGCCGGCCTCGGCGAAGGTCGCCATGCCGGCGTGGCAGGCGAGCGCCGCGCGCAACAGCAGGATCGCAATCCCCGCGCCCGAGGCCTCGCCGAGCCGCATCTCGAGATCGAGCAATGGCGCGAACTGAAGTTCGCGCAGCAGTTCGCGATGGCCGAGTTCGGCCGAGACGTGCCCGGCGCGGCAATGTGCGAGGCCGTGGGGTGCAAGCCGCGCCAGTGGCAGCACTGCCGATGTCGCCACGAAGCCATCGAGCAGCACCGGGATCGATCTTGCACGCGCCGCCAGCACGGCGCCGAAGATGGCAGCGAGCTCGCGCCCGCCGAGCGCGACTGCGACGGCGAGCGGATCATCGAGCAGGTTGCGATGCATTTTGAGCGCGGTATCGATCGTGGTGCGCTTGCGCAGCAGGCCGGCATCGTCGACGCCGGTGCCGCGGCCGG
>NZ_LGHK01000245.1 GCF_001908235.1 Bradyrhizobium sp. NAS96.2 | reverse complement strand
TCGCGGGCGCGCGCCAGCGCGAGCTGCCCGCGGCGGATCTGCAGGCGATCCCACAGCGCGCGGTTCTGGTCCATCAGCAGGATCGGCTCGCCGCCTGCATCGGTGCGCGCCGCCATCCGCGAGGCATTGAACTCCATCAGCGCCAGCAGGCCGTGAGCCTCCGGCTCCGACGGCGCGATCGAGGTCAGCACGCGGCCGATGCGCAGCGCCTCGTCGCAGAGCTGCGGCCGCAGCCATTCGTCGCCGCGCGCAGCGGTATAGCCCTCGTTGAAGATCAGATAGGTGACCTCGAGCACCGAGGCGAGCCGCTCGGACAGCGCCGCGCCGCGCGGCGTCTCATAGGTGAGGCCCGACTCCGACAGCGTGCGCTTGGCGCGCACGATGCGCTGGGCGATGGTCGCTTCTGCCTGCAGGAAAGCGCGCGCGATCTCCTCGGTGGTGAGGCCGCAGATCATGCGCAGCGCCAGCGCGGCGCGCGCCTCGCGCGACAGCAGCGGATGGCAGGCGGTGAAGATCAGCCGCAGCAATTCATCCCCGATATCGTCGTCGAGCGCGGAATCGAAATCGGGCATGCTCTCCTGCTCCCGCGCCAGATCATGGGCCAGCATGCCGTGCTTGCCGGTCAGCATGCTGCTGCGCCTGATGTGATCGAGCGCACGCCGCTTGGCGGTCGCCATCAGCCAGGCGCCCGGCTTCTCCGGCACGCCGTCGGCCGGCCAGTGCTCAAGCGCGGCGACCAGCGCTTCCTGGGTCAGATCCTCGGCGAGCGGCACGTCGCGCAGCATCCGCGACAGGCGGGTGATCAGCCGCGGCTGCTCGATGCGCCACACCGCAAGGATCGTGGACTGGATGTCGGCGACCGTCATCGCCGCCGACCTGGATTGTTGCCTGGACGCGTTGTCTTCACGCGAACCGGAAGCCGCTTCGCCTGAAAACGCCCTGTCCGCTACGCATCAAGCGCTGCGGACACATCGACCTGGCAGGCGCCGTCAACGCCCATCGCCGCGAACGGACGAACCTCGCAGGTCCCTTCCCAGCCCGGCATATGCTCCTTGTGCAGCTGCATGAACTCCACGGCGGCGGCCACCGCCTCTTCCTTGTTGCGCAGCTCGAAGATCGCGTAGCCGCCGATCATCTCCTTGGTCTCGACGAACGGCCCGTCGATGACGTTGAGCTTGCCGTCGGTGATGCGGACCTGGGCACCCATCGCGACCGGCAGCAGCCCGCCGGTGTCGATCATGCGGCCGGCCTTGATTTCCCGCTCGGCGAGCTTGCCCATCGCCTCCATCAGGGCCGGCGTCGGCGGCCGCGGGGGCTGGGACGAGGTGACGATATACATGAACCGCATCGGAAAACTCCTGTTTGGGCGAGAAGCGACGATAACCGCCGCAAAACCGGCTCGCTATCGGGGACGACGATCCGGCGACCGCCGGATCGACACGGGGTCGGGAATTATTTTCGAGGTGGACGACAGATCAGGGCAAACTGCGCTCTGCCGAAATATCGAAAACAACCCCATGCAAAGGAGCCGGCGGCTGCCGGCGCTCGACACGGCAACTTGACACGTTGGGCAAATCAGGGATATATTTCTAGTATTCCGAAATTGCGCAAGCCCCCTTGCCCGCAAGTGCCGTATGCGGGGGAGTGCCATTCGTCAGCCCCCTCACTGCTCCCGCAACATGATCAGCGGGTCGGCGCTGTCGGGGACGCGGCGCCACTGGGCGTTGTCGTCGGCCTCGAACTGCCAGGTCTCGCCCTTGGCCGACATCAGGATCATCTGGCCGTGATCGAGCCGCCACTGCGTCGGATTGAAGGCTGCGACCGCGGGATCGCATTTGCCTTTCATGAACACCTGGAAATTGTCGTTGCCGGCGTCGGTGTTGGTCAGCACCAGGGCGCAGATCGCCTGGCCGTTGCCGCGCACCATCGACCAGTCGCCGATCATCTGGTCCATCGACTTGGCGAGCGAGCGGGCGGCGGCGAGATTCTGCAGGATGTAGACGCCCTCGTTGGTGCGCATGCCCTCGAAGATGCCGGTCTCGACCTCGGTGAAATCGATCACGGCCTCGCCGGCCGCGTTGTGCAGCCGCACGATATCGCCGAGGCCCTTGATGCTCCAGCCGACGATGTCCTTGGTGAAGGGCAGCGCGGCGGCGCAGGCCGGCTCGAGCTCGAGCTTGAAACCTTGCGGCGTCGCGTCGCTCTTCAACGTCACGACGCAGGTCTTGCTGCGCTCGGTGGTGGCGAGCTCCCACTGCCCGATCATGTCCTTCTTCAACGTCGTGACATCCTGCGCGGCGGCCGGACCGCACCCGGCCAGCAGCAGACACAGCACGACGTTGAAGCGGGACAATGTCATCAGCGATCCTTGACCGGCGTTTCCGCGACCGGCGTCAGCGGCGGCTTGCCGGCGAACCAGTTCGTGATGTTGTCGACCACGAGCTGGTCCATTGCGTTGCGCGTCACCACCGACGCCGAGCCGATATGCGGCAACAGCACGACGTTCTGCATCGCCTTCAGCTCGTCCGGCACGTTCGGCTCGGCCGCGAACACGTCGAGGCCGGCGGCGAGGATGGTGCCGGATTTCAGCGCCGCGACCAGCGCCGGCTCGTCGACCACCGAGCCGCGCGCGACATTGATCAGCACGCCGCGCGGGCCGAGCGCCTTCAGGACGTCGGCATTGATCATCTTCGCGGTCGAGGCGCCGCCCGGCACGATCACGATCAGGGTATCGACCGCCTTCGCCATCTCGATCAGGTCGGGATAATGCTTGTAGGAGACATCCTTGGACGGATTGCGCGAGTGATAGGACACCGGCACCCGCGAGGCCTCCAGGCGGCGTCCGATCGCCTGGCCGATCCGGCCCATGCCGACGATGCCGATCTTGCGGTCGCGCAGCGAGCCGACGCTGAGCGGATAATTCTGGGTCTGCCACAGGCCGGAGCGCACGTAGCGGTCGGCCTTGACGAACTCGCGCAGCGTCGCGATCAAGAGCCCCATCGCAACGTCGGCGACCTCCTCGGTCAGCACGTCAGGCGTGTTGGTGACCACGATATTGTGATCGCGCGCATAGGCGGAATCGACGTGGTCGTAACCGACGCCGAAGCTGCCGACGATCTCGAGCTTCGGAAACAGCGCCATCGCGGTCTTGTCGGTCGCCATCGTGTGATAGGTGACGGCGATGCCGCGGATCTTGCCCATCGTGTCCGGCGTCAGCCGCTCGAGGTCGCCGCGGCTCTCGGCCTTGTGCAGCACGTATTGGTCGGAAAAGCCGTTTTCGAGGATTGGCCGGATCGGTCCATAAATCAGCAGATCGATCTTTTCGGAAGAAATCGGGGCCATCAACTTTCCTTTCCTAACGCGCTCTCATGCCAACGCCGCAACAACAGGTGCGAAACTAGCGCCAGCAACCCATAGATGACAATCCCGGCCAGCGATAGCAGCAGAAGTGCTGCGAACATGCGGGGAATATTCAGCCGATAACCGGATTCAGCGATCCGGAACGCAAGCCCCGAGCCGGCGCCGGCACTGCCCGCCGCGATCTCCGCGACCACGGCGCCGATCAGCGACAGCCCACCGGCGATGCGCAGGCCGCCGAGGATGTAGGGCAGCGCCGCGGGCAGCTTCAGGAACAGCAATGTCTGCAGCCTTGACGCGCCATAAAGTTGAAACAATCCGGCGAGGTTGCGATCGACCGAGTTGAGCCCGAGCGTGGTGTTCGACAGCACCGGAAAGAATGCCACGATCCAGGCGCAGACGATCACGGCGGTTTGCTGCTGCAGATAGATCAGCAGCAACGGTGCGATCGCGATCACCGGCGTGACCTGCAAGACGACCGCATAGGGAAACAGCGAATATTCCAGCCATTTCGACTGGTTGAACAGCAGCGCCAACACGACGCCGCCGACCGCGGCGGCAACGAAACCCTCGAGCGTGGTCAGCAGCGTAACGCCGAGCGATTGCGACAGGATCGGCCAGTCCGCAACCAGCGTCTTCAGCACCAAGAGCGGGCTCGGCAGCACATAGGGCTGGATGCCATAGGTACGGACGATCGCTTCCCAGAGCACGAGCCCCGCGGCGAACACCGCGACGGGAAGCAAAAAGCGGATGAGGTCCTGCGGAGACTTCATGCGCCCGCCTGCCCTGCATAGGATGGCGCCAGCGCATGCGACACCTCGCGGCAGAACGCGGCGTATTCGGCCGAGGTGCGGAATTCCTCGCCGCGCGGCTCGGTCGATGCAATGCGAAACTCGGCCCCGATCCGACCCGGACGTGCCGTCATCACGATCACGCGCTCGGAGAGATAGACCGACTCGAACACCGAGTGCGTCACGAAAATGACGGTCTTGTGCAAATCGCGCCACAGCGTCAAGAGATCGTTGTTGAGGCGAAAGCGCGTGATCTCGTCGAGCGCCGCGAACGGCTCGTCCATCAGCAGGATGTCAGGATCGGTGACCAGCGCACGCGCCAGCGACACCCGCATCTTCATGCCGCCGGACAATTCGCGCGGATAGGCGCCCGCGAACTCCGCCAGCCCGACCTGATCGAGCGCAGCATCGATGCGCATTTCGGCGTCGGTCGCCGGCGCACGGGCAAGCTTCAGCGGCAGGCGGACATTGTCGCGCACGGTGGCCCACGGCATCAGGGTCGGCTCCTGGAACACGAAGCCGATCCGGTGGCTGCCGCGCCGCTCGGTGTCGTGATGCGCGAGCTCGACCGTGCCTGTGCTCGGTGCAGCGAGGCCTGCGATAATTCGCAGCGCGGTGGATTTGCCGCAACCGGAGGGCCCGAGCAGCGAGACGAACTCGCCGCTTTTGACATCGAGGTCGAGCGGCCCGAGCGCCGCCACACCGCTATCATAGGTCTTGGTGACGCCGCGCAGGCGCACGGCTGGGCCACTGGCATCGGTTTCCGGCACGATGCTCTCTATCATCGAGGGTTGGATATGGCTGAGCGCGATCGTGCCGCGAGGGACACCTCTCCCCACCGGGGAGAGGTCGGCGCGAAGCGCCGGGTGAGGGGGCGCAGGTCCCATGAGAGAGCGTCACCCCTCACCCGGATCGCATCTGACGATGCGATCCGACCTCTCCCACAAGGGGAGAGGTGGATCACCGATGCCGCACGATTTGGGGCAGACTTCATCACGCTGATTCCGGCCGTCAGTTCTTCGGCCGGAGCTCGACGCCGACCGCCTTGTTGACGAAGCGCAGCGTATAGCCCTGGCGATAGTCGATGGTGCTCTTGACCACGCCGGCGCGCACCATCTTGTCGAAGAAGCTCGCCATCCGCTCGTCGGTCATGGCGCCGATGCCGTTCTTGATGGAATCGCCGGAATCGACAATGCCGTACTCGCGCATCTTGGCGACGCAATAGGCAAGCAGCTCGTCGTTCATGTCGGGATTGAGCTTCTTGATCATCGCATTGCCGGCCGAATTGTCGCCGTACACATAGGTGTACCAGCCGACGATCGAGGCATCGACGAAGCGCTGCACCAGATCCGGCTTCTTGTCGACCAGGTCGCGGCGCGTCTCGATCAAGGTCGAATAGGAGTTGAAGCCGTAATCGGCGAGCAGCAGCACGTTCGGCTTGAAGCCGGCGGCCTTCTCGACCGCAAAGGGCTCGGAGGTGACATAGCCCTGCATCGCGGTCTGCTTGTTCACGATGAAGGGCTGCGGGTTGAACGTGTAGGGCTTCACCTTGTTCTCGTCGAAGCCGTATTCGGATTTCAGCCACTGGAAATAGCTGGTGATGCCTTCCTTCGAGATCAGCAGCGTCAGCGGCTTCAGATCCTCGATTTTGCTGACCTTGACCTCCGGGTGGGTCAGGAAGACCTGCGGGTCCTTCTGGAACATAGCGGCGACGGCGACCAGCGGCACGTTGTTGGTGACGGCATCGAAGGTCTGCAGCGAGTTCGCGCTCATGAAGAAGTCGAGCTTGCCCGCGATCAGGAGCATGCGGTTGTTCTCGTTGGGACCGCCGGGCACGATGGTGACGTCGAGGCCGTATTTCTTGTAGGTGCCGTCGGCAAGCGCCTGGAAGAACCCGCCATGCTCGCCTTCGGCGACCCAATTGGTGCCGAACGAGACCTTGTCCAAGGTCTTGTCCGAGCTCTGCGCCCGCGCCGGAACGAGGCTTACGGAAACGCCGAGGGTGGCGGCCAGCAGAGCTGTGGTTAACGCTCGCAGCAAAAAGGCCGGGATCATGGTTGGACTCCGTCTGATATTATGGCCCATGATGGAAGGCGGGAAGACGCGGACCGCGCCCGGAGACGCGAACGCCTCACGATGTTAAACAAACTAGCCTGCAAATCCATCCCATGAAACGCTCGTATTGAAACGATAGCCTTGATGACTTCTCAGCTTCCGCCCCGTGACTGGACCGCCATCCATTGGCCCGATATCGCCGAGGGCGCGGCCGCACGCTGGATCGCGGTGCTGCCGCTGGCCGCGACCGAGCAGCACGGACCGCATCTGCCGCTTGGAACCGACGTCATGATCGGCGAGGCATATCTGGCGCGGGTGCAGGCGCTGCTGCCGGCCACCGTCCCGGCGACGTTCCTGCCCTTGCAGCCGGTCGGCATCTCCACCGAGCACATCGATTTTCCGGGCACGCTGACCCTGCCGACCAATGTGGCGCTGAAGAGCTGGATGGCGCTCGGCGAGAGCGTGGCGCGCGCCGGGATCAGGAAGCTCGTGATCGTGACCAGCCATGGCGGCAATTCCGCCGCGATGCAGTTGGTGGCGCAGGACTTGCGCGCGCAACACCAAATGCTGGTGGTAACCACGAGCTGGTCGCGCTTCGGCACGCCGGACGGGCTGTTCGAGGCCGACGAATTGCGCCACGGCATCCATGGCGGCGCGGTCGAGACCTCGATCATGCTGGCGAAGTATCCGCAACATGTGCGGAAGGATGCAATCGCGGACTTCAAGCCCGCGAGCATTCAGATCGAGAAGGATCACCGCTTGCTGTCGACCCAGCGGCCGGCGCCGTTCGCCTGGCAGGCGCAGGATCTCAATCCAAGCGGCGCCATCGGCGATGCGACCAAGGCTTCTGCGGACAAGGGCGAGCAGCTGCTCGAGCATGGCGCACGCGCGTTCTCCGAGCTGCTCGCGGATGTCGACAGGTTCGATCCGGGCGTATTTCAGGGCAACTGACCGGAGTTGCCGGTGCTATGGCGTTGGAGGAGATTTGAGTCCCTATGCCAGCTTGGCTTGATCTGCTTCAATTTTGCTGGGTTGTTGGTTTCGTAATTCTGGGAACCCGGATTTGGATTCTCGGTATGGAAATCTCGCAGCATATCTTACCGGGCGTCAGCAAGTGGAAGTTGCGATTGCTCCGAGGGGCTCCCTCCTACGACCAGCTTGACGCGAGAGGGCAGATCATGATGCGCCAATTTCATCGCCTTCTGTGGATGGCTCTGCTGCCGTACTTCGTTGGAGGCGGGCTCCTGTTTGATTTCCTGAAAAAGCATTTGCAGTAATGATTGGCTTTCCGCCCCTTTAGGCGTTGCGTCATAATACCGCGAATTACTTCGTCTTGTTCGTCGCGACGAAACAATTCACGAAACCATATTTCCCGGATCGGCCTTCGAACCGGAACCGGAAAGCCTCCGTCCAACGGGCATGCGGACCACACCGGCGCCGCGCCCACACAGGATGGAGTATCCCATGTCGATCAAGACCAAGTTCGCCGCCCTCGCCCTTGCCGCGCTCGCCGTGACCGGCACCATCGCATCCACTACGTCGCAGGCCGAAGCCAAGCCATACGGCTGGGGCTGGGGCGTTGGCGCGGGCCTCGTCGGCGCCGCCATCGTCGGCAGCGCGATCGCGGCCAGCGACGGCTACTACGACACCGGCTATCGCCGCTGCGGCTGGGTGCGCCAGTTCGACGCCTACGGCAACTACATCGGCCGCGTGCGCTCCTGCTACTGATCGACGGGTTTTTCCAAAGGCTGCGGATCCTGCGTTCGGCGCGGGTCCTCATCCACCCCGTGTCGCACACGACCCGTCCGGCGATCCCCCGGGCGGGTCAACCTCCATCAGCTCGCGACATACCGACGCGGGTCACAGATATTTCGCGATCAGCCGGAAGTCGCGCAGCACATTGCGGCCCTTCGGGCCCGATGCCTTCAGCGTGTCTTCCAGGCTGTGGCCGATGTGATCGTGGATCAGCGCCTTCTTGGCGCTCTCGATCGCGCTCTCCACCGCCTGCAATTGCTGGGCGATCTGCGCACAGGGCCGGCCCTGCTCGATCATCTCGACGATGGTCTCGAGATGGCCGTTGGCGCGCTTCAGGCGCCGGGCGATCGCAACGTGCGGATGGTCGTCGGGCATATGGTTCTCCTATCCTCCCCGGAGGATAGTCATGATCCTCCCCGGAGGATAGCAGAATCGGGTTGACAGGCCATTGTGACGGGCGTAGTGCCCGATAGTCGGAACATTCGTTCCGCAACGGGGTTCTGCCCCGGACATCAACCGGACCACGAGCCAGCACAGAAGGCACATGGGCAGTAGCAACTCAGGCGACAGTAGACCCACGACGGGACTGTTGACGCCGCAACATAGCAAGACTGTCGCGCAGATTGCCTGCGTGGATGGGTGGTTGCGCCTCGCGTAACCGCCTGCTCCTCACCGGCCTGCCGCGCGACAGCGGAAGTGGAGGTGAGCGATGTTCGAAAAGCTCGCAAAATTCCGGCAAGCAAGCCCGCGGCGCGGTGTCGAGCCGCGGCGCATGCCGCCGCCGCCGGCCAGCTATTCCAATGACAACCTGCCGGGTTTTCGCCGCCCGGCGGACCGCCGGCGCCCAATCCCGGCCTGCCGTTGGATCCTGATCGACGGCCGGCTGGAGTGCCGGTGGATCGTCGAAACCACCCTCGAATCATCAACGAATGATCTCGACCGACAGCGGCGCGCGGACCGGCATTCCGGCCCGCGCGCAACAATCGCGCGTTTCGCCGCAAAGCTGACCGCAACCGCCTGAAGGACCGACATGGACGAAGGACCTAGTGGTCCCGTTGCGCGCCATCGCGGCGCGGCAACGGGACCTTCGAACTGCATGACATCTGGAAATGCCGCTGCTCACGGTAGCGGAGAGATGCGCGCCTGACCGCTCCGCGTCCCTCTCGCCGTGCCCGAAGGGCGGCGAGAGGGACGCGATATGAACGATACCAACACCACCCAAACCGCCATTCTAGACACCGCGCATGCCGGCGACATCCGCGGCGCGCTCGGCAGCATCGCGCGGGACGACACCGCGCCGCGCGCGACCTTGCTTGCCCGCTTCAAGACCCTGCTCGCTATCGTCGGCCCCGGCCTGATCGTAATGGTCGGCGACAACGACGCCGGCGCCTTCGGCACCTATACCCAGGCCGGCCAGAACTACGGCACCGCGCTGCTGTGGACGCTGTTGCTGCTGATCCCCGTGCTCTACGTCAACCAGGAGATGGTGGTGCGGCTCGGCGCCGTCACCGGCGTCGGCCATGCGCAGCTGATCTTCGAGCGCTTCGGCAAGTTCTGGGGCGCCTTCAGCGTCATCGACCTCCTGGTGCTGAACGCGCTGACCATCGTCACCGAATTCATCGGCATCACCTTCGCGCTCAGTTTTCTCGGCGTCTCGCAGTTTTGGGGCGTATTGGCTTCGGCCGTCATTGTGATGCTGGCGGTCTCGACCGGCGACTTCCGCCGCTTCGAACGCTTCGGCATCGTGCTGGTCGCCGGCAGCCTGCTGCTGGTGCCTGTCATCCTGATGGTGCATCCGCCGATCGGGCAGATCGCCTCGGACTTCTTCGTGCCGAAGATGCCGCACGACGCCAAGCTCAGCGAAGTGATGCTGCTGATCGTCGCGATCGTCGGCACCACGGTGGCGCCGTGGCAATTGTTCTTCCAGCAGAGCTACATCGTCGACAAGCGGATCACGCCGCGCTTCATCCGCTATGAGCGGATGGATCTGTGCATCGGCATCGTGCTGGTCGTGGTCGGCGCCGTGGCGATGATCTCGTTCTGCGCCGAGGTGTTCGCAGGAAGGCCGGAATTCGGCAATTACACCGACGCACTGGGGACCGCGGTCGGACTCGAGACATACGCCGGCCGGCTGCCGGCGGTGCTGTTTGCCCTCGCGCTGCTGGATGCCTGCATCATCGGCGCGGCCGCGGTCTCCCTCTCGACGGCCTACGCGATCGGCGACGTGTTCGCGGTCAAGCACTCGCTGCACCGCAAGCCGTGGGATGCGAAAGGCTTCTACAGCGTCTATTGCGGCCTGATCGTGCTCGCCGCGGTGCTGGTGCTGACGCCGGGCACACCGCTCGGGCTGCTCACCAACGCGGTACAGACGCTCGCTGGCGTGCTGCTGCCGAGCGCGACCGTGTTCCTGCTGCTGCTCTGCAACGACCGCCACATCCTCGGACCCTGGATCAACTCGACCCGGCTGAACCTGTTCACCGGCGCAGTGGTGGCGGGGCTGGTGATGCTGTCGGTGATCCTGACCGCCGCGGTGCTGTTCCCCGATCTCGGCGAGGCCTGGATCATCGGCATCCTCATTGGCGGCAGCGTGCTTGCGCTCGCGGTCACGGCAGCCGCGAAGCTGTACGAGATGTCGTCGCGCCGCAACGCCTCGTTCCGCTTCAAGCGACACCACCCGCCGCTGTTCGACCGCGACACCTGGCGGATGCCGCCGCTCGACCGGCTGCCGCCGGCGCGGCTCAGCCCGCTGAGCCGGATCTGGATGATCGTGCTGCGCGGCTATCTGGTCGTCGCCGCCGGGCTCGTGCTGCTGCGGATCGTCCAGCTCGCCACGGTCGGGGCGTGACGACGCTTGGCCGCGGCCAGCGATGGGGCGCGATCGTGTTGTTCAGGCTGGCGAGCGCCATCCTGCGCGGCGCAACCGCGCTCCATCAGCGACGCATGATTTCAGGCGCCGGCTTAAGGACGGCGCTGTCGACGGTGCGATGTGTGGAAGGAGCCGGCGCGAGGATCGTGCTCGGCAGCAAATCGCAACCGGCTTTCATCAAGACAAGGGAAGAAGACGATGGTGGCGCTGATTGAACGGCCGGGGCTCGGCCGATTTGCCACAGGCGGGCGGTCGATCGCAGCCGGCGAGGGCTCCGGTCGCGTGCTGTTGCGTGACTGTCATAGTGGCATGCAAATCGAAGAGGTATCCGGAGCACCTCAGTTGCTATTGCGAATGATTTGCAATAAGCACCAGGGGATGCTAGGTGCTGATCTGGCTTTGGATGGGACGATACGGATCGGACCGGGGACGGCGGGCAATGACTTCAAATCTCGGGTGGCAAGTGGCCGCCAAATCTGCAATGCCGGGCGAAATCGCCAACCGTCCGCGGAAAGCCGCGTCATGACTTGCGTCCGCCTCTCCCGGGTTCGGATCGCCGCCGGCGCAGCGCTCGGCGCGGCCGCATTCGGCACGCCTGCCGCCGCGGCCGATCTGCCGCTCAAATCTCCCGCCGCCAAGGCGGTCTACAGCTGGACCGGCTTCTATGTCGGCGGCCATGTCGGCTATGGCGACGGCAGCCTCGGTGCAGGTACCAATCCGCTTCCCCTGCAGGCCGTCTTCTTTCCACACAGCATCACGGGCGGGATCGGCGGCTTCCAGGTCGGGTACAATCGCCAGTTCGCAAACCGCTTCGTGCTCGGCGTCGAGGCCGACGCGACATTCGTCGGGCCGGTCGATCTGCCGCGGCGCATGCTCGGTCCCTTCAACTCCTCGATCGACTATGTCGGCACCGTGCGCGGCCGCGCCGGCTACGCCCTCAACGGCTGGATGCCTTATGTCACCGGCGGCTTCGCCTGGGGCCGCACCCAGGTCCGGGTGAATGACAATGCCGGCAACGTCGTCTCCGAACCGGGGCAGTATCAGACCGGATGGACCGTCGGCGCCGGCGCCGAATTTGCGCTGAGCGGCAACTGGACTGCGAAGCTCGAATACGACTACGTCGACCTGTCGCGCCGTACGGTCGGTCTTGGCGACTTCGGCATGCCCGGCGTCAGCATCGACCCGCGACTGCACCTGCTGAAATTTGGGCTGAACTATCAGCTCGGCGACTCGCCATGGTCGGCGACCCCGACCCAGCCCCGGCTGCCGGAATCCGACAATTGGTCCGTGCATGCGCAGACGACGCTGATCGGACAAGGCTACCCGTCCTTCCGCTCAGCCTATAGCGGCACCAACAGCCTTCCGGCGGTCGGGCAGGTGCAGCAGACCTGGACCACGACCGCCTTCCTCGGCGTCAAGCTGTGGGAAGGTGGCGAGCTCTACTTCAACCCGGAGACCGCGCAGGGCTTCGGCCTCAACGGCACACTTGGCATCGCCGGCTTCCCGAACGGCGAAGCGCAGAAGGCCGGCGCCGAATATCCGAGGATCCGGCCGCAACGTTACTACTTCAAGCAGACCTTCGGCTTCGGCGGCGAGCAGGAGGACGTTCCCGACGGTCCCAACCAGATCGCGGGCAAGCGCGACATCGATCGCCTCACCCTCATCGTCGGCCGCTTCGCGATCGGCGATTTCTTCGACGGCAATTCCTACGCCAAGGACCCGCGCGCCGACTTCATGAACTGGGCGATGTGGGCGTCGGCGGCCTATGACTTTCCGGCCGACCTGCCCGGCTACACCCGCGGTGCCGTGGTCGAGTTCAACCGCAAGGATTGGGCGGTGCGCGCCGGCGTGTTCCAGGTGCCCAATGCACCGAACAACGACGTCTTGATCTCGAACCCCAACAACGGCGGTGCGGTGATCGAATTCGAGGGTCGCTATTCGATCTTCGATCAGCCCGGCAAGCTGCGCGTCGGCGTGTTCGGCAATCGCGGCAACACCGGCAATTACGCCCAAGCGCTCGCGATCGAGGATGCCAACCCGGCGCTCGACATCAACGACGTGATGGCCGGCATCCGCAAGGACAACACCAAATACGGCTTCTACCTCAACGGCGAGCAGCAGATCGCAACCGATGTCGGCCTGTTCGGCCGTCTGAGCTGGAACGACGGCCGCAACGAGATCCTGTCGTTCACCGATGTCGATCGCAGCGTCTCCGGCGGCCTGTCGATCAAGGGCAGCTCCTGGGGCCGGGCCAATGATACGATCGGCATCGGCGGCGCGGTCAACGGGCTCTCGGCCGCGCACCGCGACTACCTCGCCGCCGGCGGCCTTGGCATCCTGATCGGCGACGGCGCGCTGAACTACAGCCCGGAGCGGATTTTCGAGACCTACTACGCCTACCAGGTGAACAAGAACCTGACGCTGACCGCGGACTATCAGTTCATCACCAACCCCGCCTACAACGCCGACCGCGGCCCGGTGCACATCTTCTCCGGCCGCATCCACGGCGAGTTTTGATCCTGACGTAGCTGTTGTAGCCCGGATGGAGCGCAGCGAAATCCGGGGCAGGTGGCGAGCACGTTCGACCGCCCCCGGATTTCGCTTCGCTTCATCCGGGCTACGAAACCCGTTCAGGGTTCAAATTTTTTCCCCGTCATTGCGAGCGACGCGAAGTAATCCATAGCGCCGCGTATGCCGAAGCATGGATTGCTTCGTCGCTTCGCTCCTCGCAATGACGGCTGAATTGGTTGGGACAGCAAACGCCCTCTCCCCACTCAGATATATGTAGACCCCCCCGGGCTTGCCGCAAGCCCGGGGGTCATCCCGTAGAACGCGCGCCCAATCGAACGGAGGAGTGCGGGATGCGGGAACATGCTGTGGTGATTGCCGGAGGAGGTCCGACCGGGCTGATGCTGGCGGGCGAACTGGCGCTGGCCGGGGTCGATGTCGCTGTCGTCGAGCGGCGCGCGAGAGCGGACCTGATCGGCTCGCGGGCGGGCGGCCTGCATGCGCGCACCATCGAGGTGCTCGATCAGCGCGGCATTGGCGATCGATTCGTCGCGCAGGGAACGCGCCATCCCGCGGTGCTGTTCCACTCGCATCTGGTTCCGCTTGATATCACCGACTTTCCGACCCGGCGCAATTTCACGCTCGGGCTGTTCCAGACCCATACCGAACGCATTCTCGGCGAATGGGTGAGCGAGCTCGCGGTGCCGATCTATCGCGCACGCGACGTGACCGGCTTTGCGCAGGACGACACCGGCGTCGATGTCGAGCTGGCAGACGGCCGGCTCCGCGCGCAGTATCTCGTCGGCTGCGACGGCGGCCGGAGCGTCGTGCGCAAGGCGGCCGGTATCGAATTCGCCGGATGGGATCCGACCAGGAGCTGGCTGATCGCCGAAGCCGAGATGTCCAGCGAACCGCAATGGGGCTTTCGCCAGGACGACACCGGCACCTATGCGATCGGCAAGGTGGAGGACAGCGGGCGGGTGCGGGTCGTGCTGACCGAGCGGCAACTCGGCACCGAAAGAGAGCCGACCCTGCGCGACGTGAGCGAGACGCTGGCCGCCGCGTACGGCACCGATTTCGGCATCCACAATCCGGCCTGGATCTCGCGCTTCACCGACATGACCCGGCAGGCGGTGAGCTATCGCAAGCAGCGCGTGCTGCTGGCCGGCGATGCCGCCCATGTACATCCGCCGATGGGCGGACAGGGGCTCAATATCGGCGTGCAGGACGCGGTGAATCTGGGCTGGAAGCTCGCCCAGGTGGTCAAGCTGATCTCGCCGGACAGCCTGCTCGACAGCTATCAGGCCGAACGGCATCCGGTCGCGGCCCGCGTGCTGCGCAACACCATGGCGCACGTCGCGCTCAGCCGCACCGATGCGCGCAGCAAGGCGCTGAACGAAATCGTCTCCGACCTGCTGCGCATAGACGAGCCGCGCCGACGATTTGTCGCGATGATGTCGGGCCTCGACCTTCATTACGATCTCGGCGACGGCCATCCGTTGCTCGGACGCCGCATGCCCGACCTAGACCTCGTCACCGCCGACGGCCCGCGCCGGGTCTTCGCGCTGCTGCACCAGGCGCGGCCGGTGCTGCTGAATTTCGGCGAGCCCGGCAGCTTCGACATCGCGGGATGGACCGACCGGGTTCAGCTGGTCGACGCCGATGATGCCGGCGCCTTCGAGATTCCCGCGCTCGGCCCGGTTCCGGCACCCTTAGCTGTGCTGATCCGGCCCGACGGCTATGTGGCGTGGGTCGGAGACCGGACCCGCACCGGCCTCACGGAGGCGCTGACCAGATGGTTCGGCGCGCCGACGTAAGCGGGACGCCCTACCCCGCCGGCTGGAACGAATCCGCGCGCGCCATTGCCCAGGCGTCGCGGAAGCGGGGATCCTGGGTGCCTTCGAGCAACTCGCCCGGGCGCAGCGTCGGATAGAGCTGCGCGAAGGTGCGGACGTCGGTGGTCGAGGACCGCTGCGAGAAGTGGATCGGGCGCAGCTCCTTGGTGTGCTCGAGGCCGGCGGCGGCGAGCAGCTCGGTCAGCGCGTGCAGGGTCGAGTGATGGTAGTTGTACACGCGCTCGATCTTGTCCGGCACATAGAGCGCGCGGTTGCGGATCGGGTCCTGCGAGGTGACGCCGGTCGGGCAGCGGTCGGTGTGGCAGCTCAGGGACTGGATGCAGCCGAGCGCGAACATGAAGCCGCGGGCCGAATTGCACCAGTCGGCCCCGATCGCCATCGCGCGCGCCATGTCGAAGGCGGTGGCGATCTTGCCGGCAGCACCGATCTTGATGCGGTCGCGCGCGCCGATGCCGATCAGCGCGTTGTGGACGAAATTGACGCCCTCGCGCATCGGCATGCCCAAATGGTCCATGAACTCGAGCGGCGCGGCGCCGGTGCCGCCTTCATTGCCGTCGACCACGATGAAGTCGGGATAGAGCCCGCTCTCCTTCATCGCCTTGCAGATCGCCAGGAACTCCCAGGGATGGCCGATGCACATCTTGAAGCCGGCCGGCTTGCCCCCGGACAGCTTGCGCATCTGGGCGATGAATTCCATCATCTGGATCGGCGTCGAGAACGCCTTGTGATAGGCGGGAGAGATGCAGTCCTCGCCCATCGGCACGCCGCGAATCTTGGAAATCTCCTCGGAGACCTTCGCGGCCGGCAGCACGCCGCCATGGCCGGGCTTGGCGCCCTGGCTGATCTTGAGCTCGACCATCTTGATCTGGTCGTCGCCCGCGACGCTTGCAAAGAGCTCCGGATTGAAGGTGCCGTCACGGTTGCGGCAGCCGAAATAGCCGGAGCCGACCTCCCAGATGATGTCGCCGCCCATCTCGCGGTGATAGGGGCTGACGCCGCCCTCGCCGGTGTCGTGGGCGAAGCCGCCCTTCTTGGCGCCGGCATTCAGCGCCCGCACCGCGTTCGGGCTGAGCGCGCCAAAGCTCATCGCCGAGATGTTGAAGACCGAGGCCGAATACGGCTTGGTGCAATCGGGCCCGCCGATCGTGATGCGGAATTTCTCGTCGGCACGCGGCTTCGGCGCCACCGAATGATGCATCCACTCGTAGCCCTCGCGGTAGACGTCCTCCTGGGTGCCGAACGGCCGCTTGTCGAGCACCATCTTGGCGCGCTGATAGACCACCGCGCGGGTGTCGCGCGAGAACGGCATGCCGTCCTTCTCGCTCTCGAAGAAATACTGCCGCATCTCCGGGCGGATTTCCTCGAGCAGGAAGCGGACATGCGCCGAAATCGGGTAGTTGCGCAGCACCGCGTGGTTCTTCTGCGTGAAGTCGCGGATGCCGAGCAGGGTCAGCGCGCCGAAGATGACCAGCGGGATCAGGATGATCTTGAAGACCTTGTGGTCGAAAATTCCAACCAGCAGCAGCAGCGCGGTGACGACGGCGCAGATCGTCAGCACGATGAAGCGCGGTGAGAACGGAAGCAGAAGCGTGTCCATCAAAATCCCTCAACCGGTCTGCCCAGAATACCCTGACGGCGGTGAGCCTAATCTAACTCGCGGAACAAGTGCACTACGGTTATACGGCCGAGCAGTCACAGGTGTGACAACCGCCCGGATGGGCGGGTGTGAGTGCCGCGGTCGTTCAACTTGTCCCACCTGCTGCAGTGCAACGAAGGTGACCGCGCAAAGACTGCGCTCCCTCTCCCGCTTGCGGGGGAGGGTCGGGGTGGGGGCCTCTCTCCGCGAGTCACATCGT
>NZ_LGHK01000244.1 GCF_001908235.1 Bradyrhizobium sp. NAS96.2 | reverse complement strand
TGCTCAGGATGGGTACGATCCGACCGCCAGCGGCCTGTCGCGGCCGCTAACCGCGACAGGCCATTCCTCTCGGAATATGCCGACGATAGCCGATCGCGCTATTACAAGGATGGGTGGAGCGCAGCGATACCCATCATCGCGCCACGCGGCACCAAGTTGATGGGTATCGCTGCGCTCCACCCATCCAACGAAGTAGGACTCACACTGAGCGCCGCGGATTTTGTAGCCCGGATGTAGCGCAGCGAAATCCGGGACCACCGCCGCCGTGAATGAGAGCCCGGATTGCGCTTCGCTGCATCCGGGCTACGGATTCGGCTTACTCCGGAGCCAACTTCAGCGCCGCGATGCCGATCAGCACCAACGCGATCCCCGCAACCTTCATCGGGTTCAACGCCTCGTTGAACAGCAGCACGCCCATCGTCAGCGTGCCCGCCGCGCCGATGCCGGTCCACACCGTGTAGGCGACGCCGACGCCGAGCACCTGCAGCGCGCGTCCGAGCAGGAACACAAAGGCCGCGAGCAGCAGCAGCGAGACCAGCGTCCAGCCGAGCCGCGTATAGCCCTCGGCATATTTCATCGAGATCGCCCAGCCGACATCGAGAAGACCGGCGACGACGAGCGCAATCCAGGCAACCGAGTGCGACATGGTTTACGCGGCAAGCTTCAGCATATGCGCGCGGTGGCCGACCAGGAACGCGTGCAGCAGCGCGGGATAATCCGGTGATACCGCACTGCGCACGCTCGGCCGCTGCGCCAGCGCGCTGCGCCAGGCACGGAGCTTCGGCGTGTGGGTGAAGACCGCAAGGTCGGTCAGTTGGTCGAACAGATCGAAATAGCGGAAGATCGGCGCGAACACCGCATCGACCAGACTAAACCTCTCACCGGCGAAGAACGGACCGGCGCCGAGCGCAGCCTCGACGCGCGCGAATTTCGCCGCGACCGCCTGCCGCTTGCCCTCGAAGGCCGCCGCATCGGTTGCGGTCTCGAGCCCCCAGAGGTCGCCGAGAATCGCCGAGCCGAACTCCATCCAGGCGCGATGCTCGGCGCGGACCAGCGCATCCTGCGGATGCAGCTTCGCACCGACTTGCGTCTCCTCGATGTACTCGCAGATCACATTGCTCTCGAACAGCGCGACCTCCTTGCCGTCGTCACCAGTCACGACCAGCACCGGCACCTTGCCGAGCGGCGAGATCTTCAGGAACCAGTCCGGCTTGTTGGCTAGATCGATGTCGATCCGCTCGAACGGCACGCCCTTTTCATGCAGCGCGATCACCGCGCGTTGCACATAGGGACAGAGCTTGTGGCTGATCAGCTTCAGGGCGGTCATGACGAACCTCGCGTTCAATGCAACTGCATCCAACTAAATGCAGCGGCATGGAACTGTCAAGGTAGATGCAATTGCATCTAAATCACGGTCGCGCGATGATGCCCCCGGTCATCGGGATCGGCACCCCCGTGGTGGCGGGGTAGCTCAGCGGCAGCCCCTTCATGCCGCGCGCGGCGAGGAAACCGAATGCCTGCGCCTCGATCACGTCCGCGGCCCAGCCGAGCGCTTCGGCGGGCTCGACGGTCGCCGGCGCCAGGCGCTCGCGCAGCATCCGCAGCATCGTCAGGTTGGAGGCGCCACCGCCACAGATGATCCAGCTCTTCGGCCGTTTCGGCAGCAGCGGCACGACGCGGGCGATCGCGGCCGCGGTGAACCCGGTCAGCGTCGCGGCGCCGTCGGCCGGCGCCACGGCGCTGAGTTTCAGGCCGGCAAAGTCGTTGCGGTCGAGCGATTTCGGCGGTGGAACCGAGAAGAACGGCAGCTTGAGCGCCTGCGCGATCCAGGCTTCGTCCGGCTTGCCGAGGGCTGCGAACTTGCCCGCGGTGTCGAACGGCTGATGCATCTGGCGGAACATGAAGTCGTCGAGCAGCGCATTGCCCGGCCCGGTGTCGCAGGCGATCAGTGTGTCCAAGCCATCGATATAGGTAATGTTGGAAACACCGCCGATATTGACCACGACGATCGGGCCCTCGCGATTCAGCGACTGCGCAAGCGCGCGGTGGTAAACCGGCACGAACGGCGCGCCCTGCCCGCCGGCCTCGACGTCGGCGGCGCGGAAATCATGCATCACGGGAATGTGGATCGCCTTGGCGAGCGCCAGGGCATCGCCGATCTGCACCGTCAGCCTCCGCTCGGGGCGATGCAGCACGGTCTGGCCATGGAACCCGACGATGTCGATCTCCTGGGGAGAAATCCGGTGCTGCGCCGTGAAGGCGGCGACCGCCTCGGCATGGGCCGTCGTGACCGCCTGCTCGGCCTGCCGCAAAATCCCAGGCCGGGCGTCGCGCTGCGACAGATGAACGGCCTCGGTCAGCGCCTGGCGCAGCAGGCTGCGCTCGCCGTCCGTGTAGGGGCGATAGCCCGAAGGTCCGAAAGCCTTGATCTGGCGGCCGTCGGTCTCGATCAGTGCCACGTCGACCCCATCGAGCGAAGTCCCGCTCATCAGACCGAGTGCCGTTAACATCATCTTGGAAGCGCCCCAGCCGGGACCCCCCCGGCTTGTCTCAAACAAGTACATCCTATAATGCCACTGCGCGTCCGCCTGCGGCCGCCTCAAGCATCAGGGTTCCGCAAATAGATGCAAAAACCGTAAAACAAGAATGATCTGGCTCGCCGACAAATGACTGCATTTAAATCGGATTTCCTGAACACTCTACAGGAACGCGGCTTCGTTCACCAGTGCTCCGATTTCGAGGGCCTCGACGCGCTTGCCGCGAAGGGCGAGGCCACCGCCTATGTCGGCTACGACTGCACCGCGCCGTCGCTGCACATCGGCAACTTCCTCACCATGATGATGCTGTACTGGCTGCAGCAGAGCGGCAACAAGCCGATCACGCTGATGGGCGGCGGCACCACGATGGTCGGCGACCCCTCCGGCAAGGATGAGACGCGCGCGATGCGCACGGTCGCGGAGATCGAAGCCAACAAGGCCTCGATCCGCGGCGTGTTCGCCAAGGTGCTGCGCTATGGCGACGGGCATTCCGACGCCATCATGCTCGACAACGCCGAGTGGCTGACGAAATTGAACTGGATCGAGATGCTGCGCGACATCGGCCGGCACTTCTCGGTCAACCGCATGCTGACGATGGACTCGGTGCGGCTACGGCTCGAACGCGAGCAGGAGATGAGCTTCATCGAGTTCAACTACATGGTCTGCCAGGCCTACGACTTCGTCGAGCTGTCGCGCCGCGCGGGCTGCCGGCTGCAGATGGGCGGCTCCGACCAGTGGGGCAACATCGTCAACGGCGTCGATCTCGGCCGCCGCATGGGCACGCCGCAACTGTTCGCGCTGACCACGCCGCTGCTGACCACCGCCTCCGGCGACAAGATGGGCAAGACCGCCAAGGGCGCGGTGTGGCTCAACGCCGACCAGTTCTCGCCGTACGACTTCTGGCAATACTGGCGCAACGTCGAGGACGCCGACGTCGTCAAGTTCCTCAAGCTGTTCACCATCCTGCCGATCAGCGAGATCAACAAGCTGGCGGCGCTGGCGGGCGGCGAGATCAACGAAGCCAAGAAGGTGCTGGCGACCGAGGCAACCGCCCTGCTCCACGGCCGCGACGCGGCTAATGAGGCTGCCGAGACCGCGCGCCGCACCTTCGAGGAAGGTGCGCTGGCCGAAACCTTGCCGACGGTGGAAATTCCGCGCGGCGAGTTTGAAGCCGGCGTCGGCGTGCTCGTCGCCTTCGTCAAGGCCGAGCTCGTCGCCTCCAACGGCGAAGCGCGGCGGCAGATCAAGGGCGGCGGACTGCGCGTCAACGACGCGGCCGTCACCGACGAGAAGATGCTGCTGAGCTCGGCCAATCTCACGCCGGAAGGCGTGGTGAAACTGTCGCTCGGCAAGAAGCGGCACGTCCTGCTGAAGCCTGCATAGGCGCATTCGCTTTTGTCGGTTGTAGGGAGTGCCGAAAGCGCGCTCCCTGTTTTCCGATGGACCAGACCACGCCTCCGAACGACACGCTTGCAACGCCGGTGAAACAGTCGCGCGTTGCGCTGAACGTGCTCGCGCTCTGCTTCGTGCTGTCGGTGCTCGGACGCGGCCTCAGCGACAGCTTCACGGTGTTCCTGAAACCGATCTCGGAGAATTTCGGCTGGGATCGCGCCTCCGTCGTGTCGGTCTATTCGCTGACCTGGCTCGCCAGCGGCCTGACCGCGCCGCTGGTCGGACGGCTGTTCGACCGCTCGGGTCCGCGCGTGGTCTATGCGCTGGGTCTGGCGCTGCTCGGCTGCGCATTCCTGATCGCGTCGCGCGCGCAGCAACTCTGGCAATTCCAGCTCAGCGTCGGCCTCTGCGTCGGCTTCGGCACCGCGTTGATCGGCAATGTCTCGAACTCGATCCTGCTCGGCCGCTGGTTCGGGCCGCGGCTGCCGACGGCGATGGCCGTGATGTATTCGGCGACCGGCGCCGGCCTCCTGGTGCTGCTGCCGCTGTCACAGGTGCTGATCGACCGGATCGGTTGGCGCGATGCCTATCAGGTGTTCGGCATCGGCGCGCTCTGCCTGCTCGTTCCGCTGGTCTTTCTGCCGTGGCGGCTGCTCGCCGGCGGATCGCCGCACATCGTCAAGAAGGCCGAGACCGGCCTGATCGACGAAGGCTGGACGCTGCTTGCCGCGATGCGCCACCACGCCTTCTGGGCGCTGTTCTCGACCTTCTTCTTCACCGCGATCGCGATGTATGCGCTGACCGCGCAGATCGTCGCCTACTTGATCGATGTCGGCTTCCCGCCGCTGCAGGCCGCCACCGCCTGGGGCTTCTCCGGCGTCGCGCTGTTCGTCGGCATGCTCGGCGTGTCCACGCTCGATGGCATCATCGGCCGCCGGCCCTCGGTGCTGTTCAGCTACGGCGTCTCGATAGCAGGCATCATCCTGCTCTGGCTGCTGCAATGGTATCCGAACTACTGGCTGCTGACCGGCTTCGTGATCTGCTTCGGCAGCATGATCGGCTCGCGCGGCCCGCTGATCACCGCAACCG
>NZ_LGHK01000243.1 GCF_001908235.1 Bradyrhizobium sp. NAS96.2 | reverse complement strand
GGCTTCAGCCACTTCGTTACCTCCATGACTGCTCCGATTGCTTCCGGCTGGAGCGTTTGCCGGGTGGGGTTTGCACCCACTGGAAAGCGCCGCCTTCTCACGGCGCACACCCGAACCAGTCATTGCGGGCGATCGAGAAAGTTTTATACTTTCAGGACGCCGACAGCTGAGGAGGCGGTCATGCCCAAAGGAATTCGTCATCCTTCGGGGGATACTGCAGCTGGAAACGGTCTGATTGACCGGCGTGCACTGCTCGGGCAGGGCGTCGCTATAGCGGGCGCGCTAGCACGGGCGTCGGGGCGCTAACAAGCGCCGCGGCCGAGCCGCTCAAGGACGATCCATGGAGCCTCGAGCCCGGTTCGAGCATTAAGCCGTATGAGCTGCCGTCTTCGTTTGAGAAGAACGTCGCGCGAACGCTGAACAACCCCGACGGCCTACCATTCGTTCAAACTGCGCGTACTCCGCATCACCTGCTAAACGGAATGATCACGCCAAATGGCCTGCACTTCGTGGTCGCCTATGGCGGCCCGCCCGACATCGATCCGGATAAGCACCGCCTCGTGATCCACGGCCTCGTCAAACGCCCTTTGATGTTCACGCTTGAGGCACTTGCGCGCTATCCGATGGTGTCGCGTATCACCTTCCTCGAGTGCGGCGGCAACAGTGCACCGCTGTTTTCCCCCAAGCCGCTGCAGGGCAACGTTCAGACGCTGCACGGCCTCGCGTCTTGTGCTGAATGGACGGGTGTGAAGCTCTCCACCCTGCTCGAAGAAACCGGCATTGATCCGAAAGCGAAATGGTTCATCGCCGAAGGCGCGGACGCGCCTCACCTGACACGCAGCGTGCCCGTGGCGAAGGCCTTGGACGACGCCATGATCGCCCTCTATCAAAATGGCGAGCGCCTCACGCCGAGTAACGGGTATCCGGTGCGCCTGCTGCTGCCCGGCTACGAGGGCAACATGAACGTCAAGTATTTGCGGCGCATCAAGCTCGTGGAGGAACCGGCCATGGGCTTCTGGGAAACCAAGACCTACACGCAGCTTCTCCCAAACGGCGAGGCATATCAGTTTTATTTCCTGCAAGAAGTCAAATCGTTCATCACGCAGCCGTCTCCCGGAATGACCCTAGGGCAGCCCGGCCTTTACCAGATTTCCGGTGTCGCATATTCCGGCACCGGCCGTATCGCCAAGGTTATGGTTTCGGCCGATGGCGGGCAGAGTTGGGCCGAAGCGGCACTGCAGGAGCCGGTGTTGGCGAAGGCTTTCACCCGTTTCCGCTTGGCTTGGCATTGGAACGGTGGCCCCGCAATACTTCAAAGCCGGGCCTGGGATGAAGCCGGGAACTTCCAACCCACACGCGCCGAGTTCGTAGCTCGGCGCGGCGAGTTGAAGAATGTCCCACCGATCGGGGCGTTTCCCAACCAGCACTTCAACGCGGTCACTAGTTGGGCGGTCGACGCCAAAGGGCAGATCAACCATGCCTATACATAGAATTTCCGTCTATAGCGCTTCGTTGGTGTTCGCCCTGAGCATCAGCGTAGCTTTCGCCGACGGGCCCAATCTTGGCACGCCTATTGAACCCGCCGACGTCGCGGCGTGGGATATTAGCGTTATGCCTGACGGCTCCGGCCTGCCGGCAGGAAACGGTACGCCGTCGCAAGGTGAGCGGATTTACGCGGAAAAATGCGTCGCTTGCCACGACCAGGACGGCAAGAATAAATTCGGTTTTTCACCACTGTTCGGAGGCGGCAAGATCACCGACATATCGGCGGGGATGAAGACCATTGCGAACTTTTGGCCTTATTCCACGACGCTCTTCGACTTCATCCGTAGAGGGATGCCGTGGCAGCAGCCGAGGTCACTCACCGACGACGAGGTCTACGCTCTGACCGCGTTCATCCTAGCCAAAAACAAACTCATAGGTGAGACTGACACGATGAACCTCGAGACGCTGCCCAAGGTGCGGATGCCGAACCGTGGCGGCTTCATCATCCGTTTCCCCGACAGGATTTAAGTTGAATTGTCGGCTCATGGCCCCTTAGCTGACGGCCTTTGTGACCACGGGAACGTCGGCTCATCTAGGTGAACCGGAAGTCCCCGGTTCGGTCGCTTTGGGCGGCCTTTGACCCCAAGCCGACATCCGCGCAATTAAGTCCGGCTGACCACCTAAGCGGGATGGTTGCCCTCCACCGTGTCTACGTGCACCTATCGTGGCGGGATGTTCTGTGCGCCGTGGAATAGATTTCCTGGATCGAATTTGGCCTTGATCTCGGCGAGCTGCTCGTAGAGCCGATTGCCATAGGCGTCGCGCACGCGGGCGTCGCCCTCGTCCTCGGTCATGAAATTGATGTAAGCGGCGCCGGTCGAAAACGGATGGATAGCCGCCCAGTATTCGCGCGCCCATTCGATATGACGGCGATCCTCCTGCGGATTTTCCCAAGCCGCCTGCACGTTCAACACGTACTGGGCCGTCCTGAAGCCGACGGCGTTGAGCCCGCGATCGAGTCGGGCGGGAGCGCCGCCCATGTGCATGAAGAGAGCCGCGGAATGCGGAGAGGCAATACGTTCGGCATGCTCGACCATCGCATCGATCAAGCGCTCGCTCATATCGGCGAAAAAATCCGACTTCCAGTAATAGCGGCGGCCGAACGGCTGGCCGGAATCGAGCACGGTCTGATGCGCAACGAACGGCTTCACGGTGATCGTATCGGCAGCCGGCTTGCCAAAGCTCTTGAGCGCACGCATGGCATCCTGTCCGGCGATGGGATCGCCGGTCCAGCACGCTGCAATCGCCGCGATTGGCGTGCCGTGCAGCGCCTCGGGCAGGAACGGCGCAGGGGGAGCGATGCGCAAGATGAGCAGGCAGCACAGTTCGTCCGGCGCCGTGGCGGCGATCCGACAAAATTGGTGCGCAACGTCGCGCGCTTGTGTCATCGGGTACACCACCATCCCGCATAGAGCCTGCGGTCCGTGTGGATGTGCTCGGAACTCGAAGGACGTGACCGCGCCAAAATTGCCGCTGCCACCCGCCAACGCCCAGAACAGATCGGCGTTCTCGGTCTTGCTGGCGTGCCGACGCTCGCCGTCCGCAGTGACGATGTCAACCGAGACAAGATTGTCGGCGGCGTAGCAGCACTTGCGCGACGTCCAACCGAAGCCGCCGCCCAGAGTGAACCCGGCAACCCCGGTATTCGACACGATGCCGCCCGGGACAACCAGCCCGAGGGGTTGCGCTTCGTGATCGACATCGCCCCAGGTGGTGCCAGCCTCGGCCCGAATTATCCGACGGTCAGGGTCGACGCGCACGCCGCGCCGCAAGCTCATGTCGATCATCAGCCCGCGGTTGCAGAGCGCGGTGCCAGCTATGTTGTGCCCGCCGCCGCGAATCGACAGCGGCAGTCCGTTCTCGCGTGCGAAATTCACGCAGGCGACAATGTCTGACGCGCCGCTTACCCGGGCGATGAGCGCAGGCTCTTTGATGATCATGCCGTTCCAGATCGAGCGCGCTTCGCGGTATCCGGCATCGGCGGGCTGCAGGAGGGCGCCACGAAGCGATTTACGAAGGTCCGCAACTGCCGCTTGACTCACTCTGTAATCGGGCTGTTGGGCGGGAGCACGGGCCATGGCAACTCTCCATTTCCACGCGATTGCGGAGGGAGCACCTTGAGTTGTAGTTTCTCATGCTCCTCATCGTCTTATCCAGTCCATAATCTATGCTCACGGACCGGCTGGCAGTGACGAACCCTGTTGTCGCTGCCGTTCGGCGGAACGAACGGCCAATCTCCACACCCAGACGTTAGTTCGATCGGCAACAAAATGGTTCAGTCACCGAAGTCTCATTTTCAACAATTTGCCCGCTTGGAACCTTCAGCTTTTGGCGCGTCGCGACCAATGCGCCCGACCTTCCACTGTCCGCTCTGAGGTGTAGACCGGACCTTACCGAGATCGGGCCACACCGTCGCGATTGACCCACAGCGGACTTGATCAGCTCAGAAACGCTTCCGGCTAGTTCATCAGCCGTGGGTGCCGATGGTTTCGGATTTTTGTGGTAAATTGCGTCAGGTGGATTGGCTTGTTGGGAGATTGCAAATGTCAGGATTGTCAGATGCAGTGAGAGTGATTGAGCCCGGTAAGACCTATGTCGGCAAGCAGGGCTTTACTTATGGAGCCGGAGTATCGAA
This sequence comes from Bradyrhizobium sp. NAS96.2, assembly GCF_001908235.1. Taxonomy (GTDB): domain Bacteria; phylum Pseudomonadota; class Alphaproteobacteria; order Rhizobiales; family Xanthobacteraceae; genus Bradyrhizobium. The sequence goes on along the minus strand of NZ_LGHK01000243.1, from coordinate 1,357 downwards.
GGAGACGGTCGGAGCAAAACAGGTCTGTTTGAATGTGCTGCCGATGCCTCCTGGTGCCAAGGCAAAGGTCCATTACCACAAGGGTATCGAGACGATTGCTTACCTTTTGGAAGGTGAATGCGCAGTCTATTACGGTGACAAACTTGAGCATCACGTCGCAGTTAAGGCGGGGGATCAGGTCTATATGCCAGAGGATGTCCCCCATGCTCCTTGCAATGAGAGTGGAGCGCCGTGCAAATGGCTTGTCGTGCATTCATCAGGTAGCGATCAGGACGGCATCGTTCTGCTACCAGAACTTGATGCAATGTTGGCGCAGAGGTCGAGCGCGACCACAGGCAAGTAAAATTCGTGTTTCTGCTGTGGCGGAGCAGATGTCGGCCTCCCTTGCAGCCTAAGCGCTTGCATTCTGGGTGGATCCCAAAATCCATCTGAAGCAGCCATAGTGCAACCATTTTCGACGATCGGCTGATGCCGCGAAGCCGTTTTCAGGTGCTCGGGAAATTGCGCCTAGTACATATAGGGAGGTTCGCATGAGCCGCAGAAAGCTGCTGCTTCCGTTGTTGCTGATCGTGCTCGGACCTATGCCCGCTTGGGCTGAGGACAATCCGTTGCTCGGAACATGGAAGTTGAAGTCGTTTGTCCGCGAAGTCGCGGGCACCGGCGAGCGTTACGACCAAATGGGTGAGCAACCCGATGGGTATCTTAGCTACACTGCCGATGGACGGATGTTCGCCTTTTTTGTCTCCGCCGATCAACCACGTCCGCGCGCCGAGCCGACCGGGGACGAGCGCATCAAGCTGCACAAAGCGATGTTGGCGTATGGCGGCACGTACACGCTGTCACCCGGTAAGGTTGTTCATCACATCGATATAGAATGGGATGGTCGTCGACTTGGAACTGATCAAGTCCGCTTTTACACGGTCGAAGGCGACGAGCTTCTCATCAAGACCGAACCGAACAAGAGTCCGATTGACGGACGCGAGGGAGTGGGGATTCTGACGTTCGAGCGCATCAAGGGGCGGCCGTAGGAACGCCCGGCCGTTCTTCAGGGCAGTCGCAGATGTCTTCTTCTGGCCCAGGCTGTGTGAGAACCCTTTTGTCAATTGGCGGCGGGATGCCCGCATCGGTTTCGTTGCTCGTTGGGACGAATGAGCCCCCAGATGGTCCTAAACGCTGAAGCGCCGGTACAAACGCCCCTTATGTCTGCATCGCTTCCAGCAGTGTGGCGCAGCCCAGAATCGCTATTCCACGTTTCATGTTGTAGGCGAGCACATTAAGCGCCATCTCGGTCGCAACCTTGTGTCGTCTTCGCATCAGGAAGTGCGTCGCACCCATCCAGGCCTTGATGGTCCCGAAC
>NZ_LGHK01000242.1 GCF_001908235.1 Bradyrhizobium sp. NAS96.2 | reverse complement strand
GCCCTGCCGCAGCCCGTACAGCGCGCCGACCAGCAGCGGCAGCGACATCGCGGGGATCGCGGTCATGCACGCCATCGAGTTCTTGCCGATCAGCCGCGTCATCATCGGCGTGCGCTGCGGCATCATCATCTCGCCGCTGATCGCGGCAACGAGGATGCCGGCGGGAATCAGCAGCCACCAGCCGAAGCTGCGCAACGAGGCTTCCGGCCGTGACAGATGCAGGCTGACCGCGATCGCCGAGGCGGCGAGCGCCAGCGTCACCGCAAACTTCAGGTCGAAGAACGGATTATGCATCGCGGTCATCACGTCGGGCCGCACGCCGAGCTCGGCGAAGAAGATCAAAAGCGAGACCGGCGCCGCCGCCAGCAGTGCCAACATCAGCGCAAGACCGATCGGGCGCGCACGATACGCATTGTCTGCAGCGAGGGTTCGAATGAGTTGATCGGTATCCATGCTCATCGGTCCCGTAATTTCGCGGTGAGGCTCGCAAGCCCGCGATGCAGGGCGACCCGCACCGCGCCCTCGGTCATCGAGAATTTCGCCGCGGTATCCTTGATCGAGGCGCTGTCGACCGCGATCGATTGCAGCACGTCGCGCTGCCGCGCCGGCAACGCCTGCAACTGGACGGTGACCTCACTGGGCGACGCGGTCGGCTCCGGTGTCTCCCCCGGCAGCGTCTCGGCGAAATCATCGATGTTGACGAAGATGCGCTTGCCGCGGCGGCGCAGCGCGTCGATCAGCTTGTTGCGCGCGATCGCGAACAGCCACGGCGCGAACGGGGCGCTGCTGTCCCAGGTCTGTCGCTTCAAATGCACCGCCAACAAGATGTCCTGCACGATGTCCTCGGACTGATCGACCGGTTGTCCCGCGCGCGCCAAGCCACGTCGCGCCGCGGCACGGAGTACCGGCGTGATGGCCTTGAGCAGGCGATGATACGCCGCGTCATCGCCAGAAATGGCCGACCGCATCAGGTCGGTCCATTCATCCTCACGTTCGCGCACGCAAGCTCCTGAATTGCAATTCGGCCGATCTTTCAGTTCGTTACGCGGTCAACCAAGAATATCACGAATTCGTGATCGCGATCCTCCGGTCAGGCCGCGCCGGAGATCGGGCGCAAGAATCGCTCCGGCCGGTTTCAGACGCCACGGCTCATAACACCGATCGGTCCGACAAGCATCGGGGTGCCGTAGCCGATCACCTACTGGGACGAAATTGCCCAGCTTTTGCCCCCTGAGGCCCGAAGATTCCCTTTTTTTGCCCCGGTGTGGACACGCAGCGGGGTCTCATTTCGGCTTTGGGACGGGCGAAATGGGGAGATCATCAGAATGAAGATCAAAGCCAACGGGCGCTTGGCCTTGATGGTCGCGACAGGGCTGACCGGGCTTGCCATGTGTCTCGCTGTTCCGTTGCCGGCACATGCGGCCGGTTCGGACGCATCGGCACCGAAATCCGAGAACGCAACGACCGACAAGTCCGCGCAACAGAGTTCGCGGCATGTCCGGCGCCATGCGCGTCACAGCTCCTCCAAGACCGCTGACAAGTCGGCCGACAAATCCGAGGGCAAGAAGACCGCCAGCAAGGACGCCGGCAGCGTGACATCGGCAGGCATGCCGGCCACGGTTGCCAATGCCAATGCGGAGCTGACCTCCGGCGACGGCAATGCGAGCACCCCGCCCGCCAGCGTCAATCCGATGATGGCCGCCTCCGACAAGCCCGCCGACGCGCAACCCGACGGCAGCGTGGTCGCATCCGACCAGCTCAACGACCTCGACCGGGCCCTGCAGCAGGAGCAGCCGGCGGAACAGCCGCAACCGGTTCAGGCACAGACCGCCCAGCAGGAGGCGCCGGCTGTGCAGCCGCCGCCTGCCGCCGCAGCGGCACCCAAGCCGGCCCCGGTTCTGGCGAGCAGCGACAGCGCAAGCTGGGACCAGACCTCGCTGATCGGCAAGATCTTCATCGGCTTCGGCGCCCTGCTCACGGTGGCCTCCGCCGCACGGATGTTCATGGCCTAGCCGAGGCGCTTGCGGCTTGCGGCGCGGGGCAGCGCCGCACCGCGGCCCAAAGCCTCGCTTCAGCCACTTGAAGCGCATCCCGCCAGCGGGCACATTGCCCGCCAAATCAGGCACGGGGTTTGCGTCATGGCTACGTTCGAATTCATCATCGTCGAGAGCAAGGGACCGGTTGGCGTCATCACGCTGAACCGGCCGAAAATGCTGAACGCGCTGTCGTTCGGTGTGTTCCGCGAGATCGCCGCGGCGGTCGACGATCTCGAGGCCGACGACAAGATCGGCTGCATCCTGATCACCGGCAGCGAGAAGGCCTTCGCGGCCGGCGCCGACATCAAGGAGATGCAGCCGAAGGGCTTCATCGACATGTTCAACAGCGACTTCACCGCCATCGGCGGCGACCGCGTCGCGCGTTGCCGCAAGCCGACCATCGCGGCGGTCGCAGGCTATGCGCTCGGCGGCGGCTGCGAGCTTGCGATGATGTGCGACATCATCATCGCCGCCGACACCGCCAAGTTCGGCCAGCCGGAAATCACCCTCGGCACTATCCCGGGCATCGGCGGCACCCAGCGCCTGACCCGCGCGATCGGCAAGTCGAAGGCAATGGATCTCTGCCTCACCGGGCGGATGATGGATGCGGCGGAAGCCGAGCGCTCGGGCCTGGTGTCGCGGATCGTTCCCGCCGACAAGCTGCAGGAAGAAGCGCTCGCCGCGGCCGAGAAGATCGCCTCGATGTCGCGTCCGGCCGCCGCGATGGCCAAGGAAGCCATCAACCGCGCGTTCGAGACGCCGCTTTCGGAAGGCATGAATGTCGAGCGCAACCTGTTCCACTCGACCTTCGCGCTCGAGGATCGCTCCGAGGGCATGGCGGCCTTCATCGAGAAGCGCAAGCCGGTCAACAAGAACCGCTAATTCGCGCGGCTCCGTTGCAGTGCCGCGGTGACGAGCGCGCGATAGGCGCGCTCGGCAAAATGCGTCGGCTTGTCGAGACCGAGCCGCGCCAGGCATTCGCGGTCGGCGGCATCGGGCGGATGCCGCATCCCCTGCCACAGCAGGCCGGCGAGTTGCAGCGGCGTGCGCTGGGCCTGCTGCAAGATCTGCAAGGCCGCAATCAACCGCTGCTCGAGGTCGGTAAAGTCGCTGCCGAACGGGAATGACGGCAGCAGGCCGGAATCGCGCGCGGGCTTCAGCGCAGCGCTGATCCGCTCCGGATAGTTTTCGCGGTGCGCGGCGGGGATTTCGTGATCACGCGGCAGCTTGCCGGCATCCTTGGCCTGCCGCATCAACTCGCTTTGGAAACGCGAGTCCGACACCTCCAGCATCGCAGCGATCACGTCCGCGTCGGATTTTCCACGCGTATCCGCGACGCCATATTCGGTGACGAAGATATCGCGCAGATGACGCGGGATGGTCTCGTGGCCGTAGGACCAGCGGATGTTCGACTGCGCTTGCCTGCCGGATTGATGGGTTGCCTCCAGCGCCAGCACCGAGCGTGCGCCTTCGAGCGCGAATGCCTGCGCCACGAAATTGTACTGGCCACCGACGCCGCTCACGACCTGGCCGTTGTCGAGCCCGTCGGAGATTGCAGCGCCGAGCAGCGTCGCCATCATCGCGTTGTTGACGAAGCGCGCATCGACACGGGCGCGGCGCTTGCTCTCCTCGTCGCCGAAGACCTCATTGGTGAAGGACACCGGCATCATCTGGATTCGCGCCAGCTGCTCGCCAGTCATCTCGCGCAGTGCGCGATAGAAGGATTGCGGCCCCAGGAAGAATGCGCCGTGCAGGATCACACCGTCGACGTCACGTTTGAGGATGCCGGCATCGATCAGCCCGAGGAACGCCTCGAACAGCATCTCGCTGACGCCATAGAGGCCCTTCTCGAACGATCCGGTCTCGGCTGCTGCGCCCTGTGCGGTGCCAGGCGCAAGGCGCTGCATGATGCCATGGAATTGCGCGTTGTCGCGATGCCGGACCACGAGGCCCTGCGCCAGCGCATCGCCGACCTGCCCGATGCCGATCTGCAGCGTGCCGCCATCGCGCACCAGACGGGCGGCATGCAATCCGATCGCATATTTGGTGTCGCTGATCGGCTCGGACGGCGGCGCGAACAGCGGGAAATCGGTGTCCGGACTGTCGAGCACCGCGGCGAATTCATCCGCCGGCAGATCGCCGGGTCCCGGCATGAACGGCAGTTCGGAATTGACCTGGCCGATCAGCTTGAATGACGCCCGTCCCTGTGCACGGGCGCGCAGCACGTCGAGCGTTGTGTCGGTGTTGCAGCTCAAACTGTAGCGCGGCACGCCGTCGACGACGCGCTTGGCGACCAGCTGCGGGACGACATTCAGTCCGCGCGACAACAGGTACGACGCCGCGTGGGTGTAGTTTGCGGAAATGTAGTGCTGCTGTGCAAACGGCTGATACAGCCACTGCCCCGCGAGGAAGAAGAACTCGATGACCTTGATGTTGGGCGGAAGCGCGCCGCGGTGCAGCGCATCCGCATAGGCGAGATCCGGGTAGCCGCCGAACAGGCGATCGATCACCGGACCGATGAAGCGCTGTTCGAGCAGACTCTTCGGCTTCGGCTTTTCCAGCGTCAACGCGGAGAACAGCGTCAGGTTGATGGAGCGGTCGGCCATCGCCCGCGCATACAGCGCGTTGACGATGTGGTTGGCCTTGCCGAGGCCGAGCGGCAGCCCGACCACCAGTTCGGTTCCGACGTCACGAATGATGTGCTCCGCGATCGCCTCGGGGTCGGAGAACAGTATGGGCATCAGCAATGGACCCGGCGGAGACAGTGGATAACCGGCGCCGCGGAATCGGCGCCCGGCGGTTCGAATTTATACTTCATATGACAGTCGCGCTCGCCTGTGACGAACCGGCAACAGACAACAACCGAAATGATGTGCAGATGTCGCGGGGCGGTTTGCCTGTGGCGGCGCCGCCCCGTAAACAGGTAGATGTGTCGACGGCGTCGGCGGAGGCGGACTGCCGGGGTTTGGTGTGCGGGATCACATGGTTGAGCGTGCCGCTGGTATTGGCGACGTGGCGAGGCGCGTGCTTTTGTCGGGCATCGGCCTTGGCGCGCTGGCATGCGCGCTGCTGGCTGACACCGCTGCCCGCGCTGAGAGCCTGCCGGAGGCCCTGGTCAAGGCCTATCAGACCAATCCGCAGCTCAATGCCGAGCGGGCGCGCCAGCGCGCCACCGACGAGAACGTGCCGCAGGCGCTGGCCGGCTATCGTCCTCAGATCAGCGCCGGCCTCTCTGTCGGCCTTCAGGCGGTGCGCGACCAGCTGCCCGGCAACGTCATCCAGACCGCGACGCTGAAGCCGTGGCAGATCGGGGTCACGGTGACCCAGACCCTGTTCAACGGCTTCAAGACCGCCAACAGCGTCCGCGTCGCCGAGTTGCAGGTGCAATCCGGCCGCGAGGCGCTGCGCAATGTCGGCCAGGGCGTGCTGCTCGATGCCGTCACCGCCTATACCAACGTGCTGGCCAACCAGACCCTGGTCGAGGCGCAGCGGTCCAACGTCGCCTTCCTCAAGGAGACCCAGGCGATCACGCAGCGCCGCCTCAATGCCGGCGACGTCACGCCGACCGATACGGCCCAGGCCGAGGCGCGCCTCAACCGCGGCCTCGCCGATCTCAACGCCGCCGAGGTCAACTACGCGATCAGCCAGGCCACCTATGCGCAGGTCGTCGGCAGCCCGCCGTCGCAATTGCGACCGGCGGAAACCACCGACCGGCTGCTGCCGCGCAGCCGCGAGGATGCGATCGCGCTTGCGCTGCGCGAGCATCCCGCCGTGACTGCGGCCGGCTTCGATGTCGATGTCGCCTCGACCTCGATCCGCGTCGCCGAGAGCAGCCTGATGCCGAATGTCACCCTGCAGGGCAGCGTCAGCCGCAGCCGCGACAGCGACCAGACGCTCGGTACGTTCGGAACCGACCAGGCCTCGGTGATCGGCCAGGTCACGCAGCCGATCTATGACGGCGGCACTGCGGCCTCGCAGACCCGGCAGGCCAAGGAAGTGGCCGCGCAGAGCCGCCTCGTGCTGGACCAGGTCCGCAATCAGGCCAAGACCGCCGTGGTCAGCGCATGGGTCGCCAATGAAGGCGCCAAGATCGCGGTGTCGGCCTCCGAGTCCGAGGTGAAGGCTGCCGAGGTCGCGCTGGCCGGCGTGCAGAAGGAAGCCGCCGGCGGCCAGCGCACCACGGTCGACGTGCTCAACGCCCAGCAGGATCTGATCACGGCGCGGGCACGGCTGATCGGTGCGCAGCGCGACCGCGTGATCGCCTCCTACACATTGCTCAGCGCGATCGGTCGCCTCGACGTCAAGACGCTCAATCTCAAGACGCCCGACTACCTGCCGGAGGTGCACTACCATCAGGTGCGCGACGCCTGGCACGGCCTGCGCACGCCGTCCGGACAATAGGCCTGGAGGAACCGGTCGCAGCGCGAACCGGCCCTTTCCGCCCGCTCTCGCCGCCGATAACCTCCGCCCCCGCCGGCAACCGATAATGCCGGTGCGCGGACTACGCGCATAACAGCCGAGCACGCAGGGAGACGTCCAATGCTGACGCGACGCAGTATGATGCTGGCTTCCATCGCAGCGGGAGTGACCATGACCAGCAGCAACGCATTTTCCAAGGCCGCACAACCATCGACCCCGGTGAACTTCGACGTGCCTGCCGGTGCATGCGACTGCCACACCCACATCCATGGCGACCCCGAGAAATTCCCGTTCTTCGCCGGCCGCGTCTATACGCCGGAGCCGGCCTCGCCGGAGGAGATGAGCGCGCTGCACAAGGCGCTGCATGTCGAGCGCGTGGTGATCGTGACGCCGAGCGTCTACGGCCCCGACAATTCGTCGACCCTGTTCGGTATGACGGCGCGCGGGCCGACTGCGCGGGGCGTCGCCGTGATCGACGACAACACCAGCGAGAGCGATCTCGACGCGATGCAGAAGGCCGGCTTCCGCGGCATCCGCCTCAATCTTGCGACCGGCGGCGTCAACGATCCCAATGTCGGCCGGCAACGCTTCTCGGCCGCGATCGAGCGGATGAAGGCACGCGGCTGGCATGTCCAGCTATTCACCAGCCTCGCGATGATCTCCGCGATCAAGGATCTGGTCGCAGCAGCGCCAGTGCCTGTGGTGTTCGACCATTTCGGTGGCGCCGAAGCCGCGCTTGGCACCGGCCAGCCTGGCTTTGACGACCTGCTCGCGCTGGTCAAATCCGGCAAGGCCTACGTCAAGATCTCCGGCGCCTACCGCGCCTCCAAGCTTGCGCCCGACTATGCCGATGCCACGCCGCTGGCCCAGGCGCTGATCGCGGCCAATGCCGAGCGCATCGTCTGGGGCACCGACTGGCCGCATCCGGACTCGGTGACGCCCCAGGGCAAGAAGGTCACCGACGTGACGCCGCTGTACCAGATCGACGACGGCCGCCTCCTCAACCAGCTTCCGGTCTGGGCGCCGGACGCCGCGGTGCGCAAGGCGATCCTGGTCGACAATCCGGCGCGGCTCTACGGCTTCACCTGATGTTGTCGCGCGGCCGGCGCGAGAAGTAGGAGATCAGCACCGGCAGCGTGATCAGGATCACCAGCGGCGCCAGCATCATGCCGGTGACGACGACGATGGCGAGCGGCTTCTGCACCTGCGAGCCGATGCCCTCCGACACCGCCGCCGGCAACAGGCCGATGCCGGCGACGACACAGGTCATCAACACCGGACGAAGCTGCAGCTCGCCGGTGCGGATCACCGCGCGCATCCGGTCATAGCCTTCGTCGATCAGCTGGTTGAATTGCGACAGGATGATGATGCCGTCCATCACGGCGATGCCGAACAGCGCGATGAAGCCGATCGCCGCCGACACGCTGAACGGAATGCCCGAGATCAGCAGCCCGAGCACACCGCCGAAGATCGCCATCGGGATCACGCTCATCGCGAGCATGGTGTCGACCATCGACCCGAAATTGAGGAACAGCAGCACCGCGATCAGCACGAGGCTGATCGGCACCACGATCGACAGCCGCTTGATCGCGTCCTGCAAATTGCCGAACTCGCCCACCCATTCGATACGCGAGCCGGGTGGCAACTGGACCTGCTCGTTGACCTTCTGCTGCGCTTCCAGGATCGCGCTGCCGAGGTCGCGGTCGCGCACCGAGAACTTGATCGGCAGATAGCGCTCCTGCTGTTCGCGATAGATGTAGGCCGCGCCCGAAATCAGCTTGATCGATGCGACCTCGCTCAGCGGGATCTGCGTGACTCCGCCATTCGGATTCGTTGCCCCGATCCTTAAGTTCTGGATCGCCTCCGCACTCTTTCGATATTCCGGCGCAAGGCGGACGATGATCGGGAAGTGCCGGTCGCTGCCGGGTTCATAGAGATCGCCCGCGGTGTCGCCGCCGACGGCGACCTTGATCGTGGCGTTGATGTCGCCCGGGGACAGGCCGTAGCGCGCCGCCCGCGCCCGGTCGACGTCGATCTGGACGGTCGGCTGGCCGAGCGAGGTGAACACCGCGAGGTCGGTGACGCCCTGCACTGTCGACAACACCGATTTGATCTTGTTGGCGGTGTCGGTCAGCGCCTGCAAATCGTTGCCATAGAGCTTGATCGAGTTCTCGCCCTTCACGCCGGACACCGCTTCCGACACGTTGTCCTGCAGGTATTGCGAGAAGTTGAACTCGACGCCGGGGAACTTGTCCTGCAACTGCGCCAGCAATTGCGCCGTGAGTACGTCCTTGTCGTGGGTAGCAGGCCATTCGCCGGCCGGCTTCAGCGGCGCGAAGAACTCAGCATTGAAAAATCCGGCGGCGTCGGTGCCGTCGTCGGGGCGGCCGTGCTGCGACACCACCGACACGACCTCGGGACGGCTGCTGATCAGCTTCCGCATCTCGTTGACATAGGCGTTGCCTTCCTGCAGCGAGATCGTCGGCGGCAGCGTGGCGCGGATCCACAGATTGCCCTCTTCGAGCTTGGGCAGGAATTCGAGGCCGAGGAACCGCACGAAGATGATGGTGGTCACCACGAGGCCTGCGGCGCCGGCCATCACCACCTTGCGGTTGGCGATCGCCCAGTTCAGCGCCGGCAGGTAGATCGCGTCGAGCTTCTTGACGATCCAGGTTTCGGTTTCGTGAATATGCGCCGGCAGGATGAGCGCGCTCAGTGCCGGCGTGATCGTGAACGTCGCGAGCAATCCGCCCGCCAGCGCATAGGCATAGGTTCGCGCCATCGGCCCGAAGATATTGCCCTCGACGCCGCCAAGCGTGAACAGCGGCAGGAACGCGGCGACGATGATGGTGGCGGCGAAGAAGATCGAGCGCGACACGTCGGCCGCCGCCGACAGGATCGCGTGGCTCTTCATCCCCATCACCGTGTCGTCGGAGATGTGCGCGCGTTCGGCGTCCGACAGCGCGGTGGTCTGCGACAGCCGGCGGAAGATCGCCTCCACCATGATCACGGTGGCATCGACGATCAGGCCGAAATCGATCGCGCCGACCGAGAGCAAATTGGCGGATTCGCCGCGCAGCACCAGGATGATCACGGCGAAGAACAACGCGAACGGGATGGTCGCGCCGACGATCAGCGCGCTGCGGAGATCGCCGAGGAAGATCCACTGCAACAGCACGATCAAGAGGATGCCGACCACCATGTTGTGCAGCACGGTGTGGGTGGTGAGCTCGATCAGATCCTTGCGGTCGTAGATGCGTTCGATCTTCACGCCCGGCGGCAGGATCGAGGAACTGTTGATCTGGTTGACCAGTTGCTCGACGCGGGCAATCGTCGGCGAGCTCTGCTCGCCGCGGCGCATCAGCACGATGCCCTGCACGATGTCGTCGTCACTGTCGATGCCGGCGATGCCGAGCCGCGGCTTCTCGCCGATCGTGACGGCGCCGACGTCCCTGACCAGCACCGGATTGCCGCCGGACTGCGAGATCATGGTGTTGGCGAGATCGTCGATCGAGCGGATCAGGCCGACGCCACGCACCACGGCCGATTGCGAGCCGATGTTCACGGTGTTGCCGCCGACATTGATGTTGGCGTTGGAGACCGCCTGCAGCACCTGCGGCAGGGTCAAGCCGTTGGCGACCAGCTTGTTGAAGTCGACCTGGATCTCATAGGTCTTGGTCTTGCCGCCCCAGCCGGTGACGTCGATCACGCCGGGTACCGCGCGGAAGCGGCGTTGCAGCACCCAGTCCTGCAGCGTCTTGAGGTCGAGCACGCTGTAGTTCGGCGGCCCCTTGAGGCGATAGCGGAAGATTTCACCGATCGGGCTTGTCGGCGAGATGCCGGGCTGCACGTTGCCCGGCAGCGGCGCGAGCTGCGACAGGCGATTGAGCACCTGCTGCAGCGCCTCGTCATAGGTGTAGTCGAAGGAGAACTGCAGCTTGACGTCGGACAGGCCGTACAGCGAGATGGTGCGGATGGTCTTGAGGTTCTTGATGCCCGCGACCTGGGTTTCGATCGGGATCGTGATGTAACGCTCGATCTCCTCGGCCGACAGGCCCGGGCTCTGCGTCACGATGTCGACCATCGGCGGGGTCGGATCGGGATAGGCCTCGATGTTGAGCTGCTTGAACGCAAGCAGGCCGCCGACGAACACGGCGACGAACATGGCCACCATCAAGTAGCGGCGATTGACGGCAAAGGCGACGAGGCGATCCATTCAGATCGGCACTTTCAACGGTGAGGATTTGTCTTGTTGAGCATGGTCGATCCGGAAAGCCGGTTCCCCCTTTTCCGGATCATGCGTCTCAAGTGCCGGATGCGGCGCGGTCGATGAAGAGGCTTCCCTTCGTCACGATCTGCTCGCCCGGCTTGAGATTGCCGGCGACCTCGACGAGGTCGCCATTGATGAGGCCGGGCTTGATCTGGCGCAGCTCGATGGTCTTGTCATCGGCCCTCGCGACCCAGACGCGAACCTGATCGCCCTCGTAGATCAGCGCCTGTTTCGGCACGCCGACTGCAGGGTGATCGCCTTTCGAATACAGCGTCACATTGGCGAACATCTCGGGCTTCAGCCGATTGTCGGCGTTGTCGATGGTGGCGCGGACCAGCAGCCGGCGCGAGGTCGCGTCGATCGCGGCGGCGACATAGTTGACCCGGGCGTTCAGGACCTTGCCCGGCAGCGCCATCACGCTGAAGCTGAGGTCCTGACCGACCGCGACATTGTCGGCATCGGATTCGCGGACGAAGGCGATCAGCCAGACCGTCGAGAGATCGCCGATCACATAGACCGGGTCGCTGGCACCGGTCGAGACATACTGGCCGGGGCCGGCCTTGCGCTGGACCACGGTGCCGCCGATCGGCGCGAACACCGTGGTCTCCGGATTGAGGCGGCCCTTCTGCTGCAAGGTCGTAATGGCTTCGTCGCCGAAGCCGAGGATGTGCAGCTTGTTCTGCGCGGCTTCCAGCAGCGTCTGCGCCGAGCGCGCATCGTTCTGCGCCTGCACCAGCGCGGCCTGCGCAGTCTGATAATCCTTCAGCGGGATCGCCTTGCCCTCGGACAGGTCCTTGGCGCGCTTTTCCTGGATCTGGGCCAGGTCGAGCGCCGACTGGGCCTTGTTGAGACCGGTCATCGCGGCGACGTAGTCGTTCTGCGCCTGCACGGTGTCGGCCGCTTCGATCACGAACAGCGGCTGCCCCTTCACGACGGTATCGCCCGGCCGCACCAGGAGGCGGGTCACCCGTCCGGTATAGGGCGAGTAGACCGGGGTGGAACGGTCCTCATCGATCCCGATCTTGCCCTCGGTCACCAGCTCGGAGCGGAAGGTATGCTCGGCCACGGCCTGGAAGGTCAGGCTGGCCCACTCGGCGGCCGACGGCGTATAGCGCGTGCCCCCCTTGCGGGACTGGCTGGAGACTTCCGACGGCGCCTGCTTTTCCGAGCCGAAGCGGGTGTAGCCGTAGGCGCCCGCGCAGGCGACCACCAGCACCGCCGCGGCCACGAGCAGGCGCGGGCGGCTAAAGCTCTGCATTCTCTTGGTAAACTCTTTCAGCATGCGGTCCGCAGGATCGATCGTTGCAGCTTCCGGCGGGACGGCCCCAGCGGTGCGCTAATAGTGCCGAATTGGCGTTGCAAACAACCTAAAAATCGCACTTCGGCGGTGCCGGTCGTTAAAGTTCGGATACCCTGAATGGTGGCTGAATGTCTCATCCGGGAAACTCCGGAGGATTGCTGCCGAGCGGCATGGCCGGACGGGACCAATGGGCCGGGGTCCGCGACAGGACGGCGGCGTGTCGGACCGAGCTCAGCGTGCCAAAACCGGACGGTAACCGCTCGATGTAGGGCAGCACCGCTTCCGCCTTGAGGTCCTCGGTCGCGAGGCCCGCCTCGAGGCGGCCGAGATTCCACAGCCAGCGCCCGGTTTGCGCCAGCGACACCCGGACGTGCCAGCTGCCGCCTTCGCGCGCCTGGCGGGCCTTGGCCATCATGGCACCGAACGCCATGAAATATCCGGTGGCGTGGTCGAGCATCTGGGCCGGCAATTCCTTCGGTCCATCGACGCCGGCCGCCTGCCCTTCGGCGTGATTGAAGCCGGTCGTGGTCTGCACCAGCGAATCGAAACCGCGCCGCTCCGCCCACGGACCGGCATGGCCATAGGCCGAGAGCGTCACATAGACGATCCCGGGATTGATGCGGGCCGCTTCCTGCGGCGAGAAGCCGAGCCGCGCGATCGCCTGCGGACGATAGCCCTGCGAGAGAATATCGGCCTGCGCCACGAGATCGCGCATCGCGCCTCGCCCCTCCTCGCTGCGCAGCCCGAGGAACGCCGTCAGCTTGCCGCGGCCGGTGTCGATGGTCAGCCAGGGGATATCAGGCAGATCGGGACCCGAGATCAGCAGCACATCGGCCCCGTGCGCGGCGAGCGTGCGGCCGGCGACGGGGCCGGCGATCACGCGCGACAGATCGAGCACACGGATGCCGGCCAGCGGCCGCTTCCCGGCGGGCCACGGCTTCGGCGCGGCCTCGCCGATCTTCTCGATCGAGATCAGCGGCAGCTTCGCCAGTTCCCGGGCGTGCGGCGTCGCCGACCACTCGTCATATGAACGCATCAAGGCGACGACGCCGCCGGCCGCGTAGGCCGCGGTCTCGAACGCTTCGCCGTCCCACTGCAAAAGCGCGGCCTGGACGTCGTCACGCTCGGCGTTGCAGCCGAGCACCTTGCAGACGGCGTCGCGGTGATGCGGGAAATTGGTGTGGAGGCGGACGAAGCGGCCGTCGCGGACGCGGTAGACGCCGGCGATCTTGTCCCAGGCCGGCGGCGGCGGCTTGTCGTCGACGCGCAGGTAGCGCTCGCTGCGGCATTCCACGACGGCATGGCGGATGTCGACCGCGACGTCCTGCGTCTCGCCGCTGCGGGCTTTCCAGATCTCGGCCGCCGCAAGGCCGGCCGCGGCGATCGGCGCCTGCGCGGCGGCTGCGACACGAAACGACGACGGCAGTTGCGGCTCGCTGCCGGTCAGCCTGACCGCATCAAGCGCGGACGGCGCGCCACCGGCACCGGTCCAGACATCGGCAAGGATTTCACGGATGTCCTGCATGCGCATTCCTCTTTGCGATTAATCTATGCCCGAGCATGATGACAAAAAGGCAATGCCCGATCCAAACCCCTATTTTGGCATGATCTTCTCGGAAAACCGTTTCACACTTTTCCGGATCATGCCTTGTTTGGGCATGACCTTTCCGGAAAACCGTTTCACACTTTTCCGGGTCATGCCTTGTTTGGGCATGACCTTCTCGGAAAACCGTTTCACACTTTTCCGGATCATGCCTTCTGGCCGACCCGAACAGGAGTTGCAATGGCTGCCATCGATCCCATCACCGCCGGCGGCGTCTTCCTCGCGACCGCGGCGACCGACGCGGTCTACGTCATGTTCACCTCGGCAGTCGTCGCGCGCAAGCGCGTGCCGGCGGCGACCTGGAGCAGCGTCTGGTACATGCTCTCCTCCTATGCGGTGATCAGCTACACCGAGAACTGGCTCTATGTCGCCTTCGCGGCAGCCGGCTCGTGGGTCGGCGCCTATGCATCGATCACCTTCCTGCACCGCCCGCCGGGCGGACCGCCGGTCGGTGCGGCGGTGGAATAGCAGGCTGGACACGCGATATCACCCCAACGTCATCCCTGCGAACGCAGGGTCCCTGCGTTCGTAGGGACGACACCGAATTTGGGATCACTTGTAAGCTTCGTGTCAGCATTCCCGGTGTAAGCTGCAAGGTGGGCAAAGGCGCACGTGCGCCGTGCTCATCGTTTTCCGCGTATGGTGCCGCTTGTTCGCTGTCGTCCCGGCGAAAGCCGGGACCCATACGCCGCAGCAGATGTTGTTGAAGGGACTCGTCGTTCCAGCATCGCATAACAATTTGCATTTGGGGTTATGGGTCCCGGCCTGCGCCGGGACGACGGCGAGTATGTTGCGCGACAGTGTGTCATACATCCGCGTTCTCGCGACATGATTTGTCCGAGCTTTGCTCTTCGTTCCGCCCTCTCTCTCGCAAAGGACGCAGGGAAAGCCGGGCGCCGATCGCACCCATGGGCCCCCAGCAATGGGTAGAAAGCTCGGGGGTAGGACCACAGGTATAACCGGAAACAACCCGGCTTTCCCTGCGCGATGGCTTACGGCTTATACGTGCTCTCCCCGGCGAGACTTGGTTTTTTTGTCACCGTCTTCGCACCGCGCAATGCGAAAAGACACCTGTCACTAGGGCGTCAGGACCACACGGCCTGATTTCAAGCGCTATTTTCGGCCCGTTCTGAACGCCGCACCCCCTAGAAAACAAGGGTGATTTTTGCCGCTTCCCGGCAAAGCTAAAGGGCCGCCCGAGTCGAACCGCGAAGGCTATCGGGTTTGCGTGGAACGTCGGCGGCTCCGCCCTCGGCGCGGATCGAATTCGTCAACGGCCTTGATGCCGAGAGGATGGCGCCTCAAGTTAGAAACAAGCCGCTCGCCGTCGCATTGAACGACCATGGCGGAGTCCTTTGACAACTCCTTTACTGTTGTTGAGGCGACGGCGGACAATCTTTCGCCGGACGGGTCAGAACAGCAAGTTTGGATCGCATTAGCCAAGCCAAGTCAGGCTCTGACGTTGGTGCTCGCCGCTGTCCCAGAAGGCTGGACAGCGGAAGTCTTGGATATTCAATTGACAGGCAAGCAGCAACGAATGTTCGAGGAACTCAACCTCAAGCCCGGCGATGTTTACAGATTAACACAGTAAGGGCCACCCACCTGCATTGCGATGCCTACGCGGGCTTACGCCGTTCGCGCTCAGCCCTGTTCGCTGCCTTGAGCCGGTCTCCGATGTGGTCGGAGATGCCGCCTACCTCAGCTTGCAAAGTCGGGCTCCGAGAAACCCTGCTCCTTGGCAGCCGCAACAAGGCGGCGGGTCA
Source organism: Bradyrhizobium sp. NAS96.2 (assembly GCF_001908235.1). GTDB lineage: Bacteria > Pseudomonadota > Alphaproteobacteria > Rhizobiales > Xanthobacteraceae > Bradyrhizobium. The sequence continues at coordinate 6,949 of NZ_LGHK01000242.1, read as the reverse complement.
GTTCGGCGACATCCTGCGACGCGCCGACAGTCCAATACTGCTCAACAGCGTGAACGCTATTCTCGATCCAGAAATCGATAAACTCGCGGGCCTTGCTCACCGTATATCCCCTACGCCAGACCAAGAACTAGCGCCCGTGCGTGAACACCGCAAGGCCGCCTCAGTTGTGCCTCTTCGTTTGCCGCGCCGTGGCAATGGTCACGCCGGCGCTTGCTCCCTCACAAGTAGAATTGCGGCGCACTGGGCTTTATCCCAACCTCGGAGCAAGCAGCCGACGTGGACCAGCCTTTGTATCCATTGTTCCGACGTTTTAGCGTCATACCTTTTGACGGCGGTTCTGTTGGGTTTTGGTGTTTGGCTGACCATCGGGCCGCCGCCGAAGAATGCCCCGAAGCCCGGCCCGCTCGCGACACCGAGTGCCGCAAGGGCGGGCTCTCGGAGCGGCAGGCGCATCTTCCGATTTTCTCCGGTGGCCAATTCCCGTGGTAACCTCTCGCGCCGGGCTGAGGGCAAGAAATATCCACCTACGTCCGCTTGCAGATCGACGCTAAGGCGCGGAAAGATGCGAACCTCATTGCCAAGGCTTACGAGCAAACGCTGCGTATGCTCTCGGTCAGGCACGGTGACGATCCGCTGACGGAAACGATCGCGAAAGCGGTCCTCAAGGTCGCGCGACCTGGCATCAAGGACCCCGCAGAGATTTCGGCTCAGGCGATCACGGAACTCGAAATACGATAAGCATTTTGATCTTCGACGGTCGGAACCGAAACGTTTTCGTCCTCGGGGAGTTTGGCTTATGGGTTTCGGGGCTTCGCAAAACGCGAGGCGTATTATGACCTCTCTGCCCGTGGCCGACGTATTTCTCACCGTCACGATCATGAGCGTCGCTTTCCTGATCGAGGTCGTGGTTTTCACCTTGATCGGGATGTTCTGACCGGACTGCTGCTCTGGGCAGCGCTCAGTTCGATGCTCGGTCTAGTTCCCCACAAGCTTGATGGTTGAGACCGGCCATCTCCCGTCATGGCCTTCGATCGAAATCCGAAGCCCGTGCAATTCATCGAGCCAAACGTTCTCCACCGTGCCGGCCTTTCCATCGGTGAGGACGACGGTTTTGCCGATCAATTCGGATTGAGCCGCTGCGTATTCTTGCAAAATCTTTGCCCCACGGCGCTTAGCCGATGGCATTGCTCGTCCCTGTTCGGCCAGCCGTCTGTGCCATGCAAAGGCGGCTCAACGGCGAGGCTTATCCGCGCGCTCATCCGCTGGACGGATTGATGGTGACTGCTCTTCCAATTCGCGGAGCCGGTTGATTTGAGTTCTGACGTTCGCTGGCAATTCCCGCTCTGGCTCCATCGTCGTACGCAATTTCTCGCCGATCTCTCGAACGATGGCGCGGCTGTGTTTGTGGTCTATGTTGATGCTCTTGGGCATAACGAAGCCTCGTTAGGGGCAAGAAAGCGCTCAGCGGAGACCCGCTTACGCCTACCCCTCCCGTAGTTCTCCGTTGCGAGCACAGTGACAATTCTGAATGGAACTGGAGACCGCCGCCTTTGGCTATCATTGCGCGTGCGCTTGTATTCAACAGCGGGTCGCTGGCAGCGACCTTTGGCTATCCGCGACATGCGCCGTTTTAGTACCGGCGAGCGGCGGTCTCATGTTTCTCTAAAGCCCGGCAGGGCGCTTTCGTTCCTTTGATCTCTGGATCGCGACGTGATGTTCCGTTCGGACGAGGAACTCGGGGTGCGGCATCGACGTCCGGGCCGAACTGACACACAAACAGCGCTCGGAACCATTTCTGAGAGTGCCAAGTTAGTTCAAGGGGCGAAGCGACGGATCATCGCCATGAGGACCAACTATCTCGCTGCGATTGTAATAGCGGTTCTCGCCGCTGTTGCGGGGCTGACAGTCAATTTTGTCGGTCCATCGCCTTTCCAAAAGCAGTCCATGCCGAGTGCCGTGCAAGCAGCCAACCGATTAGCTGCGTCCGTGGATACGTTTTTGGTTCGAGCCGGTGGCTAACAGCCGGTCCAACTCAAACGTATAGGGCGGCGGGTTCAGTCTCCTACCGTGGTGCGGCAAGCCCACCCTATTCGCCCGGGATAGAAGTTCTCTCCGCACCGCAGCATAGTCGCGGCGTTCATCAATCCATATTTGCATTTCGCCCGGCCGTCTTAATTGGCGGCCGGGTTTTTGCTCTGGCATAGAGCCGAGTTCTTTTGCGCTACATCAATGATAGGCTTGCCAACCGGGCTAGAATAACCTGACTGTTTGAGGGTTATGGGGCTCAGGCTCTAGCACTCCGAGCCCCGCTTCGTCCGAGGAGGCTCGCATGTCCGTAAGCAGCCACGCAGATGATTTGCGTTCAGCCGTGCACTACGCGCTGGAAACGACCCATGCCATAGCAGTATGTCCTTTCCACCTGGATATAACGGTCCGTATTGGTGATGACGCGGCTGAAAACCACGCCGTTGCGCGCGCCAGAAACCTTATCAGGTGCGACGGCACGACGTGGGAGGGAGAAGCTCTCCGGAAGGAATTCCAGCGCCAACTCGGCGAAGCCGCTGATCGGTATTGTCCTCACTGCGCTCGCTTGGGTGATCGGCAGTTTAGACCGTATCATGGCTCTCCGAGCACCAACTAGACCGACCGCCTCACGCAATCGCGGTAACCCATCGAAGAAGCTGTCGGCCCAGACGCCGTTGTTCGGGGCGGCCCGAGTGCATCATCGGGCAGTGGGGCCGCAACGTCTTCACGCCACGGCAGTGCACTATTGGTTTGTCCCGTGATCGCTCAGCTTTCGCATGTAGTAGCCTTGGCTTTGAACCGCCTGCCTGATCTCCTCGCTAACCCTGACGACCCTTTTCTTGCTTTTGCGCCGCATCCAACGACCAATGACTATCTGGATGAGTATGACCGGGAGCTAGACGAGATCGTCGCCGCCTGTGACGGCGATCTACGTAGCGCTCTTAGGGCTCTGTTGCTTATCAACGAGCAGTTGGAGCACATCCTGAATTGCTTGAACGCGGAACTGGTCGAGCACGTAACGCGGCTCCATGCCGCCGTCATCGCGCAGCAACTAATGAAAATCGCGCGACGGCGGCAGGATGCGGACGTTGCGGGGGTGGCGGATCCTTTGCGGCGAGTTATCGCCGTGATCGCGGCGGTCGTCGTTGAGCGGCTCGATCAAGGCCGGGCCCGCCGGTACCGGATGTTTGCTGACAGGAGATTCATTGGCGAGGCCGATCAGATCGTGGGAGCGGTCGGTCATGCGCTGCGCCACCAGATGCGTCACGCCCTCGGGGCTGCTCTGGATATAGCCCTCGACCAGGATCAAGCGCGCGCCCATCACCTCCTTGCGGTACTGCTCCATCACCTTCGGCCACACCACGATGTTGGCGATGCCGGTCTCGTCCTCCAGCGTCATGAACACGACGCCCTTGGCGCTGCCCGGCCGCTGCCGCACCAGCACGACGCCGGCGCAACGGACGCGGCGGCGATCGTTGCTGCGGTTGATGGTGTGGCAGGCGACGACGCGCTCTTTGGTGAACATCTCGCGCAGGAATTCCATCGGGTGCCCCTTCAGCGACAGGCGGATGGTCTGATAGTCGACGACCACCTGCTCGGGGCGCGGCATCTCCGGCAGCGGCTTTGCGCCCTCGTCCGGCTGCTCGCGCGCGGTCGCGGCCTCGAACAGCGGCAGCGGCACGTCGTCGGGCAGCCGCCGCACCGCCCACAGCGCCTCGCGGCGGTCGAGCCCGAGCGAGCGGAACGCATCGGCATCGGCGAGCAGGACCAGCGCGCGCTTGGGCAGAGCGGTATCGCGGGCGAAATCCTCCAGCGAGGCAAACGGCCGGCGGTTGCGCGCCGCGACGATGCGGTCGGCCCAGTCCAACTCATCTCCGTTCAAGGCCGCACGGGAGGTGAGCGGGTTCCCTCCCCCCTTGCGGGGGAGGGTTAGGGAGAGGGGTAAGCCGCACGGGCGGTGGTCGTGGCTTACCACTCTCTCCAACTCTCCCCCGCAAGGGGGGAGAGAGCCCATCCGTTCGTGCCTTCCTGACTCATAAACATCTACGCTTTGCGCGCCCCGGAATGACGACTGGAGAGCCTTCAACCTCTCCTCGTCCTCATCCAGCCAGTGAAATCCGTCGATCTGGCGGAAGCCGAGCCGCACCGCGCAGTGCTCGCCGACCTGCTCCTCCAGCGTGTTCTGCGCAAAGCTGAAGGAGACATCGACCTCGCGCACCGTGACGCCGTTCTTGCGGGCGTCGCCGACGATCTGCGCCGGAGCGTAGAAGCCCATCGGTTGCGAGTTGAGCAGGCCGCAGCAGAACGCATCGGGATGATAATGCTTCAGCCATGAGGAGATGTAGACGAGCTGGGCGAAACTCGCGGCGTGGCTTTCCGGAAAGCCGTAACTGCCAAAACCCTTGATCTGGTCGAAGCAGCTGCGGGCAAAGTCCGGATCGTAGCCGCGCGCCACCATGTTGCCGACCAGCTTCTCCTCATAGGTGCCGATGGTGCCGAGATTGCGGAAGGTCGCCATCGAGCGGCGCAGGCCATTGGCCTCCTCGGAGGTGAAATGGGCCGCCTCGATCGCGATCCGCATCGCCTGCTCCTGGAACAGCGGCACGCCGAGCGTCTTGTGCAGCACGTTGTAGAGCTCGTCCTTGTCGCCATGATCCGGCGAAGGCGAAGGATAGCTCACCTGCTCCTGCTTATTCCGCCGCCGCAAATACGGATGCACCATGTCGCCCTGGATCGGCCCGGGACGCACGATCGCGACCTCGATGACGAGATCGTAGAAGGTGCGCGGCCTCAAGCGCGGCAGCATGTTCATCTGAGCTCGGCTCTCGACCTGGAACACGCCGAGCGACTCGCCGCGGCACAGCATGTCGTAGACCTTTGGGTCGTCCTGCGGGACGCTGGCGAGCTCCCAGTGCTCGCCCTTGTGGCCGGCGATCAGGTCGAAGCATTTTCGGATGCAGGTCAGCATGCCCAGCGCCAGCACATCGACCTTCATCATATGCAGCGCGTCGACGTCGTCCTTGTCCCATTCGATGAAGGTGCGGTCGTCCATCGCGGCGTTGCCGATCGGCACATAGGTGTCGAGCCGGTCCTGGGTCAGCACATAGCCGCCGACATGCTGCGAGAGATGGCGCGGAAACTCGATCAGCTCGGTGGCGAGCTCGACCGCAAGATTGATCATCGCATTCGCAGGGTCCAGCCCGGCCTGCCGCACCTGCATGTCGTTGAGGCCCTTGCCCCAGCTGCCCCACACGGTGTCGGCGAGCGCCGCGGTGACGTCCTCGGTCAGCCCGAGCGCCTTGCCGACATCGCGGATCGCGCTGCGCGGGCGATAATGGATGATGGTGGCGATGATCGCTGCACGATGGCGGCCGTAGCGGCGATAGACATATTGCATCACCTCCTCGCGCCGCGAATGCTCGAAATCGACGTCGATGTCGGGCGGCTCCAGCCGCTCCTTGGAGATGAAGCGCTCGAACAAGAGATCGACCTTGGTCGGATCGACCGAGGTGACGCCGAGCACATAGCACACCGCCGAATTCGCCGCCGAGCCGCGCCCCTGGCACAGGATGTTCTGGCTGCGCGCATAGCGCACGATGTCATGCACGGTGAGGAAGTAATGCGCGTATTTCAGCTCGGCGATCAGCGCGAGCTCCTTGTTCAGGGTGGCGCGAAGTTTTTCGTCGATCTCGCCGCCGAAATATTTGTCGACGCCGGCCCAGGTCAGATCCTCCAGATGCTGCTGCGCGGTCTTGCCCGGCGGCACCGGCTCATCGGGATACTGGTATTTGAGCTGGTCGAGCGAGAACGAGATGCGTTTCGCGAAGCGCATGGTCTCCGCGATCGCGTCCGGCAGATCTCGAAACAGCCTGATCATTTCATGCGCCGGCTTGAGATGCCGCTCGGCATTGGCCTCGAGCCTGCGGCCGACAGCCTCGATCGTGGTCTTTTCGCGGATGCAGGTCAGCACGTCCTGCAGCGGGCGGCGCGCGGGATGGTGGTAAAGCACCTCATTGGTGGCGAGCAGCGGCACACCGGCATCGGTGGCGAGGCCATGCAGCCGCGCGAGACGGCGCTTGTCGTCGCCGCGATAGAGCAGGCTTGCGGCCAGCCAGACGCCGTCGGCGGCGCTGGCCTTCAATTGCGCGAGCACGCCGAGCGCGTCATCGGTCTCGAAACGATGCGGCAGCGCCAGCACCAGCAGCTGGCCTTCGGCGAAATCGACGAGATCGGGCAGCGTGAGCCGGCAGTCGCCCTTCTCGATCCTCACAAGGCCATCGCCGCGCTTGCCGCGGGTCAGGAGCTGGCACAGCCGGCCATAGGCGGCGCGGTCGCGCGGATAGACCAGGATATCGGGCGTGCCGTCGATGAAGACGATGCGGGCGCCGACCAGGAACTTGGGCGGATGGGCGACCTTCTCGCTGTCGAGCTCCTTCCAGGCGCGCACCACGCCGGCCAGCGTGTTGTGATCGGCGATCCCGATCACAGGGATTCCGAGTTCGCTCGCCTGATGCACATAGGCGCGCGGATCGGAGCCGCCGCGCAGGAAGGAGAAATTGCTGGTGATGCCGATCTCGGCATAATCGGGCGCTGGCATCGTCATGCGAACAGCCCGTGCACATACCAGTTGGCCGGAACGGGCTTGTCTTCCTCGTCGCGCAGTTCACTCTCGTAAAGGCCGTCGCGAAAGATCCAGAAGCGCTGGCCCTCGGCATCCTCGACGCGGAAATAGTCGCGCGTCAGCGCCGCGCCGTCCTGCTTCCACCATTCCATCGCGATCCGCTCGGGGCCCTCGACCCGCACCACCGCATGCAAGGCGCGCCGCCAAGTGAATTGATGCGGCGGACCGTCCGGCACGCTCGCGAACGGCACCTTGATCGGTTCGGGCCGCTCGAACAGCCTGAGCGGCCGCAACGGCGGCTCG